>JAMOPH010000149.1 GCA_027064665.1 bacterium
TATCCCTTCCGGCGGCTTTCTTCAGTGTCTCACGGATTATAGAGGTCCCAAGACCCTCCGAACCAGACACCGATGGTATCAAAATTATCGCTGGAAGGTCGCTTTCGGCGAACTCCGCACGAACACTGGCGATCTCATCGTAAAGACTCTCCTCAACAAAAATTATCCCATACTCCCTGCTGCGGGCAATGTGGCGGATAAATTTGCCCACATCCTCAATACCCTCGGTGGGGAACACCTCAATCCCCACCGACTTGAGCGGAAAAACCGTGCTCCATCCCCCAACTGCGGCTATCTTACTCCAGGACAACTGATATCACCTCCCTTATCATTTCGAAGGGCAGTTTCGCCCCCTTCGCACGAAGTATCACCCGCAGGGTGTTTATCTCCTCCTGCTTGGTCATAGCGTATGCCCACAGAAGTTCCGGTCCGAAGATGCAGTAGCGGGTGTAGCGGTAAAGTTCCATCAGTTTTGCGCGGAAAAACAGGTCAAGTCCGGACATCTCCCCACCAAGCGCGGTTTTTATCACATCGCTCAATCTGCTCCCGTATTCTGTGTGGACGAACACCGCCGGGATACTTTCCGCATCAAGGTCTGCTGCCTCACGGAATTTTCCCGCGGGGATATCTCCGCCCTCGGCGAAGGTCTCCCAGAACAACTTGCGGTTGAGTCCGAAATTTATCACCCTCACAAACGATTTCAAATTTGCCCAGTCGGACATAACCGCCATCCAGCGGGAGAAATACTCCCCTTCCGGCAGATTCCGGGCGGCATATCTATAGTATGCCCTGTCAAACGCGATATCCACCGCAAGGGGCGTTTTGTATGCATCCTTGAGGTGGCGAGCCTGCTCCACCGCCCCGGCGAGGGTGGGCTCAATATCTGCGCTCTGCTCGTTGAGAATGTCCTCAATTTTGCTCCGCAGTGCATCGGGTTCCAGTGTGCCCCACGGCAGAAACGACTTGAACTCGCCCTCTCCAGAAAACCACAGATACTTAAGATACGCCGCCGCATTGCGAAAATCATAGGAAAGGCGCAGAGTGCGCCCGATTCTGGAATTGCCGGAGAGTTTGTCCACGATGGAGAGGAGTTGCTCTGTGGCGAGGTCAAGGGCGTGCTCGGGATTGTGCTCTCCGCCGCCGTAGCCAATCTCGCCCAAAACCGTGCCCAACTGCTCCGGCGCCGCGTCCATCACCTTCTGATAGTCCGCGCGGGTCAGAAGATAATTTTCCAGTCCGCGCACAACCCCCGACGCATATACAAACCTCGTGTCCCCCTTAAATATCAACGGTGCTTTCATTTCGTCCTCGCCGTGTTATCCGAAAAGTTCCTTGATGACTTTTTCCTCGGTCTTCTCGCGGAGAAATTCAAGAACGGACTCCAGCGTGGCATCATAGCGGATTTTGCCCTTGGTCAGAACAAAGCCGCGGAAATTCTGTCCGGTTTTTTTGAGGTTGAACGAGCACTTTTCGCCGATTATGCGCTCCGCCTCGGACAGGAACTCCTCGTTGAGCACATCGGAATCTGCGCCGACCGAAATCTCGCCGTCGCGCTCGCCCAAAGAAGCCAGCACTCTCGCAAAGAACTTCCGGTATTCCTCCGGCGGCATATTCTCAATTTTCTCGCGCACCCGGGCGTAGAATCTGTCCAGCAGTTCGCGTTTGTGCGCCAGAAGTTTTTTGGAAAGTTCCGAGCGTGCTCTATCTATTGCGCGCTGATGTGCGGTTTCCCGCTCGCGCTTGGCGCGCTGTTCTGCCTGCGCTAAAACCTCCTGCCGATGTCTCTCAAACTCCTGCTCAATCTGACGAATCTGCTCAAGATACTTCTGTTTTATCCGTTCTGCCTCGGCGAGCGCATCCTGTTTTATCCTTGATATTATCCCCTCAACGCTCAATTAGCACCTCCCTGATTTTTGACGCAGGGACATCACACTTTACCAACCATAATCACGCTCGCCAGAAGTCCCAGAAGTGCATAGAATTCCACCAGCACAGCCATAACCAGCGCTTTACCGAACTGTCCGGCATCCTTGACCACAAGACCGATTCCGCCGGCGCAGACTTTGCCCTGCCATATTCCGGATAAGAGTCCGGCGAAACCAATCGGCAGTCCGGCGAAGAACAGATGCCATCCGGCGTCAACGCTCATACCGGGGGAAATTTTGTTGATAATGATAATTCCCACGACGATTCCGTAAATTCCCTGCGTTCCGGGAGCCGCCGCCAGCGGCAGAAAGCGCCCGAAAAGTTCAGGTTTTTCCTGCATTGCGCCGGTCGCCATTCCGCCGGAGATTCCAATCCCGACAGAGGAGCCAATTCCCGCCAGAACCACGGCAATCCCTGCGCCGAAAAGCGCCAGCGAGGTTGCATCCCAGCGGAACCAACTGCCACCGCTTTCGGCAACCGCATCAGATTGCGCCCAGACTCCCCCTGCAATAAGCAAAATCCCCAGCACCACCGTCAAACGAGCCAGTCTCATCAAGCCCTCCTTTTCTATTTTATTCTTTTCTCTTCCTCGCAATCACCATCGCGAACGGGTCCATTCTTATGCCGAAATTTTTTATGTGTTCTATGGCGGCGTCAATTTTGCGCTCAAGGTCATCTCTGCCGCCGGCAAGCGTGCGCAGTCTCTCAAGTCTGTCTATGTATGTTGCCACATATTCTGATTCAAGTGCCTCATCTTCAGGGTTTTCCGCGGTGATTATGTCCACATTTTCAATCTCAAATCCTGCGCGCCTAACCAATTCTCCCAGAGTGTCGGCGTCGTAAA
>JAMOPH010000150.1 GCA_027064665.1 bacterium
AATGTCATAGCCGTGGAAAAGCGGGTTATACCAGTATCCATCGGTTATTGCGCCGGGGATGATTTCTCTTATGGGCGTTGAACCCGTAGGCAACACCGGCAGACTCAACAGGTTCCAGCCGGGACACACGCTTATGCTCTGCGTGTGCAGTTCTCCCCGCAGGAAGTGAATCTCAAAGTGGGTGGAGTCGGTGAAAGAGAAGATGGTGTCGCTCTTCATATCAAGAGTGATATCGCCCTCGGGGGTAGAATATGTCAGAAGAAGCAGTCCATCGGGGAAACTGGTGGGGTTCCAATAGACCCACACGGTTTCGCCGACGGCGTGGTAGGTTGCCTCGCCGGTCCAGACTATGTCTGTGTCGCCGGAGTATCTGAAGTCCCGGTCAAGATACCGGATGGACGGATGCTCCGGGTCATCAAGGTTGAACCACGCATTGACATCGGAAATCGTCGGCGGAATGTGAATTACATCAATATCCGGGTCGTAGCCGTCGGTGGCGGTGGCGCTTGCTCCGAAGGTCAGATGGTGCACCGGCATATTTTTGGTGTAGAAGAACATCGTTCCGCTCCACTGCACCGGGTCCCAAAGCACGGTGAAAAAGCCATTGCGGGCGTTGGTGGTAAGGCGTCCATCGTTGAATGTGGCATCCTCAAAATCAAGGCGGGAGAATGCCCCCATATGCGGACCAACGACAAACTGAATGTAGAACAGCACATCGCCACCGCCCAGTTCTGGTCCGGAGCCGGTTATGTGAACCGTGCCCGGCGAGGGAATCTCCATCGTCAGGTCGCCCCACGATTCTGTAACCGTGCCGGTCTGGATGACATCCACCGGCGTCAGCACCGAGGGGAAATACGAAATCGTGATGTCCAGCGATGTTATCCCGAACCGGGCGAGGTCCTCGGTATAAACCGGAATCTCCACCACATCGCCGGCGTGCCCGAAGGTGTCCGGCAGGGCAATGTCAACGATGTTTATGCTGAAGCACCACTCATAGGGCTCGGAGATGTGATTGGGTTCGCAGTAGTCCACCGAATCGTCGGCGGCATCAACCACCGAACAGCAAATTGTGTCGCCGTCGGCGAAGGACAGCCCGGCGGCAGCGGGGTCAAAGGTCAGCGTGGTGCCATCATAGGTGAGGATGCTGTCATCCACCATAAATGTGTCCCCGTTGACCGCAAAGACAATTGACGCCGGGTCAACCGAGCGCTCGTTGTCCACGATGTCCACGGTGATGGTGCCGAAATCGGGTGTCCCAAGAATTTCCCCATCCGCCGGGGATTCATCGGACACCACCGGCGGCGCAACATCAACCTCAAAGGAGCCGAGAACCGAATCCAGTTCGCAGCCGAGGGCGTCATCCATATGGACGAGCCCGAAAGTATGGGTGCCATTTTCCCACGGCTCCGAGGGAGTGTAAACCAAGAGCGTATCGTCAACCAGCGAGATTTCGGATGGGTCAACCACCTCGCCGTCAACCATAAACTGCAGGTTGTTGTATCCGTTGGGGAAATTAACATTGAGGACAAGTTGCTGTTCCGGGCAGGCGGAGACAGTCATCGGCAGAGGCTCGGCAATCTCGGCTGTGGGCGGTATGACCTCCGGCAGGGAGAAGGGCTCGCATCTGGTGAACACGGTGTCATAAGAGGGCGAAGTCACATACACGCAGATGGATTCATCTTCGGCGGGTGCGTGGTTGATGACCACCTCCCAGCCGGTGTTTCCTGTTCCGCCGCTGGCAAGGGTTGACGGTGAGAGAGACCTTGTGGCGTCGTATCCGGGCGCAAGAGAGAGCCCCTCGGGAAGGTCAATGGTGGCGACACAGTCGTGAAGCACGGTGCCCAAGCC
Source organism: bacterium (assembly GCA_027064665.1). Lineage (GTDB taxonomy): Bacteria > UBP14 > UBA6098 > B30-G16 > B30-G16 > JAMOPH01. Next base: position 1,849 of record JAMOPH010000150.1, read on the forward strand.
GTTGGTGAACGATGTCTGCACCACGAATGTGTCGGGTTCATACCAGCAGTCTTCAACTCTCGGGTATTCCGGGATTTGAATGACCAGATTTCCGGCGACGGGCTTGCCGAGACCGTAATATGTGGCGACCTCCAGCGTTTCGCCGGGACAGACCTCAACGGGATACCACCATATCAACACGGCGGAATCCCAGTAGTCGGAGTGGGAAGGGGTTAGGTCCCATTCAACATCGTAAAATGTGCTCCACGCTCCGACGGCGAATCTGTCCGGCGGGGTAGCCTCAAATCCGCAGAGGATACCCATCGCTATAAGTTGGTCGGGGTCGCCGGCAGGACCCGCCGGGTCTTCGTAGGCAAACCAATAGCAGGGGAACTCGCAGGTGTCGCAGTTCCAGAAATCCTCCTCAATCCCGGAATATCCGAGGATTGTGGAAAGCGGTGCGGCGTCGTTGTCGCCAATCATAGTGTCAAGTTGAAGCAGAACGCCAATCCAGTGGCATTCGGTGTCGTTGTTGATTATGCGGTATTTGATGAAAATTGTCCCGGTGGTGTCGTCGGGATATACCAGATAGACCGGCTGGAGCATCTGATATACGGAGATGTCCGGATAATCGGGCACATACCACCCTCCGTAGATATAACTGGAATCGGGGTCTGTGGGCCAATCGTAGATGGAGAACGGGGCAGATGATAACGGCTCAAGGTGATCGCAGGTAGGACCGCCGCCGGGAGCAACATAGGATTCCCCGTCAACTCTGACTATCACCCACGATGACCACGGGTCGCCCGGGTAGGCATAGGTGAGGGTCCTGTTCTCGGGCCAGGTGCCGATGTTGAATCTCCCGTAGTCGGCAGAGGGATTGTCATCCAACTGGACCGCTATGTAGTCGTTGTGCACGAGAAGTGATTTTGC
>JAMOPH010000151.1 GCA_027064665.1 bacterium
TCAACACAAAAATGTTTGCCCCGAACAAGATAACTTTGTATAATTACCAAAACTTTCAGTAACCGCAAAAAGGAGGATTTATGCTCAAGAAATTAAAAGTGCTCGCACTCGTGGGGATAGGTGTGGCAATAGCAGTCGCCGGTTGTGGCGGGGGGCAGAAAATCTCAATGCCCGCCGAGGGTGTGCAACTTTCATACAAGCCCGCTGTGGGAAAAACCTTCACCTACCGGGCTGTGGTGAAAAAATACATCCAGACCTCGGAAAAAGGCGTCTCAATTGAAAAGCAGGTCTCCGGTGATGTGACCTTTGATGTGAGTGTGCTTGACGCCGGCGAGGGCGGAAAAGCCACTATGAAATACAAGTTCAAAAATGTTGCGGTCTCGGTGTTCCAGAACAACCAGATTCAGCCGTCCGATGAGGTGGAGGACCTCAAAGACCTTGAGTTCACAGTGTATCTTGACACCAGCGGAAGTATGGACAGCCTTGAGGGAATTGACCTTGAGGAGGAATTTCAGAAAAAGGAAATCTCGCCGATTGACTTTTTGCTGACATTCCCCATTCCGCAGGAAAAGGTCAAAATCGGATACTCCTGGGAAAATGTGCAGGACACCACGGTGCAGGGAGAACACGGAACCGCCACCCAGAAGGTGAAAGTTACCTACAACATCAGCGATTTTGTTATGCTTGATGGGGCAAGATGCGTTGTGGCGGATATCAAGGGCACAATCCATATGACCCAGAAGGGCGAGAGCGAGGACGAAGACGGCACAGTGTATGAAATTGATATGACTATGGATGGCGATATCAAGGGCAAGATATATTTTGATGTGGACAACGGTTGCGTGGTCAAATATCAGTCAAACAAGATGGTTGATGTGAAAGGCACCCAGACCAACACGGACACCGGCGAGCAACATCCTATATCATACTACAATCAGGAAACAATTGACGCAAAATTGCTCAAAAATAAGTAATGTGAGGTGCAAAATGGCAGAATACAAGGGCGAATTCAGCGGAAAAGATGTAAAAATTGCGATAGTGATAAGCAGATTCAACGATTTCATATCCTCAAAACTACTTGATGGAGCGCTGGATTATTTAATGAGGCAAGGAGTGTATCACAATCAAATAGATATCTACTGGGTTCCGGGGGCGTTTGAGATTCCCCTCGTGGCGAAAAAGGTGGCAAAGACTAAAAAATACGACGGGATAATATGTCTTGGTGCGGTCATCCGTGGGGATACGCCGCATTTCAATTTCGTCGCGGCGGAAACCACCAAGGGAATTGCACAAGTTATGCTTTCCGAGGAAATCCCCGTGGCGTATGGAATTCTGACCACCGACAATGTTGACCAGGCGATAGAGCGCGCCGGCACCAAGGCTGGAAACAAGGGCTGGCAGGCGGCAGAAGCCGTGCTGGAGATGATTTCCCTGCTGAAGAAAATAGGATAAGTCCGAAATTATATTCAAGCGAGAAGGCGGGCTTTCTATTAGCCCGCCTTTTTGGTATCTAACCGGACGGGCAAAGTCATTTTATAAACCTGATACTAATTGGATATCTGTAATATTCGCCCTTGTTTGCCGCCACAGCCGCCATAATGCTGAAAATTATTATAACCACCCCCACAGCCAGAGTGATACACCGTCCAACTCTAATCGTGGACAGAATAGCGCCCACTACATACACTATCAACATCGTCAACTGGAAATTGAGCGCCTCCTTGCCGTGATAATCCACAAACTCTGACTCATCCTTTTTGATGAGCCATATCACCAGCGGAGCGACAAAGGAGAAAAATATACCTAAAAGATGCGCCAGAATCGCCATCGTCCTCTCATCGCCGGACACCTGTGGCGGCGCCTCCGCCGAACTCTGCTGTTCCTCCGGATTCTGACCCCCCATCATTTCCTGCATAAATTCTCCTTTTTGGTTGTCTTTCTCTTTCCTCAAAATTATAATAAAAATTCCCCAAAACAAGACAAATTATGGAGGGAAAAGATGAGAGAATTTTTTCTTCTATCGTTCGCTATAGTAGGAATAGCGGGCATTATCTGGGGAGCGACCCCATCCGAGGACATCGCCGATATGGACATCGTTCCTCAATATGCCCGCCAGCAACTGCTTGAAAACGGCTTTGCAATCACGCAGGGACACTACAACGAGTTCTGGGACGCCTACGACAAAATTGAGGAAAACCGGGAATCCCCATTTATCACCACCGACATCGTCCTTCACGCCGGGCACCTGTTCTTTGACAACACCCTGCGCAGAATTGAGGAAAAGCGCCTCATCGCCGCCCTTGATTCCCTTTTGGACCTTATGATTGAAATCTCCGGGGAACAATACAGTTCTGCAAAGGACGAAAACATCAAAAATCTGGCGAAACTTAACCTTGCGTTTTTTGCCACGGCGAAAAAACTTCTCAACCCGCACTACACTGCGCCCGCCGAGGTCAGGAAACTTGTGGCGTCCGAGATAAAACTGATTGACGCCCACGAGGGACCAGCACCTCGCCCGCTTTTGACATACATCAAAAAGCCAGAACTCAAGGACTATGCGGTTGAGGACTACACCCAATATATCCCCCGGGGGCACTACACCCGAAGCGAGCAACTCTCACGGTATTTTAAGGCGATGATGTTTTTGGGGCGGATGGATTTCAAACTTCAGCCCGGCGACAGCCCCGAGGCGATCTCCGACGGGAAAAATATGACGACTCAAGCCCTTCTGATGACCGAGGCGCTTTTCTCC
>JAMOPH010000152.1 GCA_027064665.1 bacterium
CTCAAACGAGGCATACAGAACGCTCCGGTCAATTCCGAAGCAGTCAAAGGCGCCGGCGTCAACCAGCGACAGAAACACCTTTTTGTTCAGCACACTTGGCGGAACCTCCTCAAGGAATTGATAGATATCCTTAAACTTTCCGCCCAGGCGCTGGCGGGTTTTTATCAAATCCTCTGCGGCGGACGCCCCGACATTTTTCACCTTGCACAGCCCATAGCGGATTCCCTCGCCCTCAACGGTGAAGTGCCAGAAACTTTTGTTCACATCCGGCGGATAGACGGGGATTCCGAGGCGGCGGCACTCGGCAAGGTATTTCTCCATCTCCGAATCGTTCTTCTCAAAGGTCATATTCGCCGCCAGAAACTCCCGTGGATAGTGCACCTTGAGATAGGCGCATCTGTATGCCAGTGTGGCGTATGCGGCGCTGTGGGATTTGTTGAATCCGTAGTGGGCGAACTCCTCAATGATGTCAAACACCTTTCTGGCGGTCTCCTCGTCAACGCCGTTTTCCACCGCCCGCCTGATGAACACGCCCCGCTGTTCCGCCATAATTTCGGGGTTTTTCTTGCCGATAGCCCTGCGGAGAATATCCGCCTCGCCGAGGGTGTATCCCGCAAGGCGCTGCGCCAGAAGCATCACCTGCTCCTGATACACCGCAATCCCGAAGGTGCTTTTGAGGACATCCTCCACCGCCGGATGAGGATAGGAGACTTTCTCCCGCCCGTGCTTGCGAGCGATGTAGTTGTCAATATACTGCATCGGACCGGGGCGATACAGCGCATTCATCGCAATCAGGTCCTCAATGCAGTCCGGCTTCAACTGGCGCAGATACCGGCGCATCCCGTCGCTTTCAAACTGGAATACCCCCGTCGTCTCGCCCTCGGAGAACATCCTATAAACTTTTTTGTCGTCCTCGGGGATTTTCTCAAGGTCAATCTCTATCCCCCTGTTCTCCTTCACCAGCCTGACTGTCTCCCGCAGGATTGAGAGGGTGGTCAGTCCCAGAAAGTCCATCTTCAGAAGACCGGCTTTCTCAAGACCGTTTTTGTCAAACTGGGTGATAATTTCCTTTTTGGTGCCGACCGCCAGCGGAACGAACTCTATAAGCGGTCCGGGGGAGATGACCACTCCCGCAGCGTGAACGCCGGCATTGCGGGGAAACCCCTCAATCTTCTGGGCATAGTCTAAAATTTTCCGCACAAGGTCGTTTTCCTCATACAGTTTCCGAAGGGGCATAGAGTTCGCCAGCGCATCGGCGATTGACCACTCGGGGTCGGTGATAAGTTTGGTGATGCTGTTCATTTCCCGGAAGGGCACATTGAAAATCCTGCCCACATCCTTGATCGCGTTTTTCGCCTTGAGGGTGTTGAAGGTTATAATCTGGCAGACGGCGTCCCTTCCATAGCGCTTTTTGGTGTATTCTATGACCTTTTCCCGGTAAAGGTCGTCAAAGTCAATGTCAATGTCGGGCATAGTGACCCTTTCGGGGTTGAGGAAGCGCTCAAACAGAAGGTCGTATTTGAGGGGGTCAATGTTGGTAATACCCAGCGCATAGGCGACAAGGCTTCCCGCCGCAGAACCTCTCCCCGGACCAACCCATACTCCCATCTCCCGGGCGGTGTCAGTAAAGTCCGCCACGATGGCAAAATAGCCCGAAAACCCCATCTTTTTGATTATCTCCATCTCGTGGCGGAACCTGTCCTCAATTTTTTTGGTGATTTTGGAATATCGCCTCTGCAGTCCCTCCCACGCCTTGACCTCAATGTATTCATCCACCGATGAAAATCCCTCCGGCACGGGGAATTTCGGCAGTTTCATCTTGCCAAGTTCAATCTCCACATCGGTGCGCTCGGCAATCCACATAGTGTTTGCCACTGCCTCGGGCACCTCGGCGAAAAGTTCCTTCATCTCCTCCGGCGATTTCAGGTAGAACTGATCGTTGTGGAAGCGCATCCTGTTGGGCTCGTCCACGGTCTTGTCGGTCTGGATGCACAGGAGTTTGTCGTGGAAATCGGCGTCCTCCCGGTTGATATAGTGAACATCGTTGGTGGCGACAAGTTTTATCCCCATCTCCCGTGCCAGAGTGATAAGTTTCGGCAGGACCGCAAGTTCCTCGTCTATTCCGTGATTCTGGAGTTCAATGAAAAATCTTTCCGGACCAAATCTTTCCAGAAACCAGCGTGCGACCTGCTTTGCCTCATCCCATCTGCCCTGAAGCAGAAGCCACGGAATTTCCCCCTGCAGGCAGGCGGTGAGGGCAAAAAGCCCCTCGTTGTATTTTTCAAGCAGTTCCCTGTCAATTCTGGGCTTGTAGTAGAATCCCTCAATGAATCCGAGGGATGAGAGTTTCATCAAATTTTTAAGACCGGTGTTGTCCGCGGCGATAAGGACCAGATGGAACCCCGACTGCGGACCGTCGGCGGTGGCGGTCTTTTCGTGCCTTGACCCCGGCGCCACATAGAACTCCTGCCCTATAATCGGATGCACCCCGGCGGATTTCGCCGCCTCGTAAAACTCAAGCATACCATACAGATTGCCGTGGTCGGTCATAGCCACAGCGGGCATACCCAACTGGCGCACCCGCTCCATCAAATCCTTCGGACGGCACGCACCGTCCAGAAGGCTGTAATATGTATGCAAATGCAGATGAACAAACCCCATATCTCCCCCTGATTGCTCGGATTATCCCACACATTTCAAACTAAAGATGGCGCAGTCATCATCAAGGCAATTCTGAAAAGGCGCATATTT
>JAMOPH010000153.1 GCA_027064665.1 bacterium
CAAACTGTGCCTCGGAGGTCTCGGGGATTTTGCCGCGGAGTTCTAAAATTATCCGCTCAGCGGTCTTTTTGCCGACCTTGGGAAGTTTTGACAACCGTGCCACATCCCCTGCCTGTATCATCTGCAAAAGTTCCGCAGGCTCAACCCGGGAAAGCATCGCCACAGCCACCCTCGGACCGACACGGCTCACCGATATCAACCGCCGGAACAATTCCCGCTCCTGACGGGTGGCAAAACCATACAGTTCCATCAAATCCTCACGGTGAACCAGATGCACAAAAAGTTTCACCCTCTCCCCCACCTCGGGAAGTTGCTCATAGGTGTAAAGCGAAATGGTCAGAAAATATCCCACGCCGGCGCAGTCAACCACCGCATAGGTGGTGCCCTTCTCGGAAAGTATGCCGTCAAGGTATTCTATCATATTTTCAAAATCGGCGGGGAAACCGGGCATAGCAAGGAATTTTTGTGATTGCCCGGTCGCACAGGGGAGTTAATTTAGGAGTATGCGAGTGCTTGGGATAGACCCGGGGACGAGGATTCTGGGTTGGTGCGTGGTTGAGGGCGACCGCACCGGCGCCCGGTTCGTTGACGCCGGCGCGTGCCGTGTCGGCGCGAAAGACCCCGCCCGTGGGATGGAAAAAATCTACCGGGCGGTTATGGAGATAATTGAGAAATTCTCCCCGGATACTGTTGCGGTAGAAAGTCCGTTCTACGGCAGCAATGCGAGGACCTTAATTCGTCTCGGCGAGGCACGGGGCGCAATACTTTTAGCCGCCGCCCACAGCAAGGTGCCGGTTGAAAGCGTCTCTCCTGCCAGCGCAAAACTTGCCCTCACCGGCAACGGCAACGCAACAAAGCAACAGGTGGCGTATATGGTTCAGCAGATTCTCGGCACACCGGCGGACCTCCCCACAGACGCCACCGACGCCGCAGCGGTAGCGCTGGCTTTTCTGCATAACTTACCATTTAACTAAAAATCCCTTGCCATAACCAACGAACCCTACTATAATTAAAAGTTTAAACCCAAATGGGAGGGGAAAATGATTGAGATCTTTGTTAAAGATTCTCAGGGAGTGCGACAAATTGAGCATATCCGGGAAAACTGCTGGGTGAATATCTCTGCCCCCTCCCGTGAGGAATTGGAGAAAATAACGACAGATTTTCAAATCCCGATGGACTTTGCCACTGACGCACTTGACCCCGATGAGCGTGCACGAATTGAGACTGAAAACGGCGCGACACTTATAATGCTTCGTGTGCCGGAAAGAAATCCGAAGGACACGAACATACCATTCATAACCCTGCCGGTCGGAATAATATTAAAAGATGACATAATAATAACGGTTTGCGCATACAATAATCTGGTCAAAGACAAATTTATTCGCACGATAAAGACAAAAGATTTCTCCCCGGCAAACAGAAATAAAATCATTGTGTCAATTCTTCAAAGGACTGCACTACTATACCTGAATTATCTCAAAGAAATCAACAGGAAAACATCAGAAATAGAAGAACAACTCCACGAATCAATGCGAAATGAGGAACTAATTAAACTTCTATCTCTTGAAAAAAGTTTAATATATTTCACCACATCACTGCGCTCAAATGAGATTATGATGGAAAAACTCCAGCGGAGCAATATACTCAATATATGCAGTGAGAACGAAGACCTGCTTGAGGATGCCATCATAGATAACAAACAGGCAATAGAAACTGCCAACATATACAGCAACATCCTGAGCGGTATGATGGACGCTTTCGCATCAATAATATCAAACAATCTTAACATAGTGATGAAATTCCTAACCTCTATAACGATAATCCTTATGCTACCAACATTGGTGGCAAGCATATATGGTATGAATATCAAACTTCCATTTCAGGATTCCCCCCACGCATTTGCAATAACAATGGGTGTTTCTCTGGTATTAACTGTGATAGGTGTGCTTATATTCTTGAAAAGAAACTGGTTCTAATTTACCTTCTTCATCTCATTCCTCGCCCAGACCACGGCTTTTCTAACAATTCTCTCGTTGTCCCCGCTCGAAATATCTATTATTCGGCGGCAGAAATCCATATCGGCGCCGGGCTCCTTCACATAAAAAGCCACGGTCGCCACAGGAAGTCGCCTTACCCACGGGTTTTTATCCCTCGCCCACGAAAGCAAAATTTTCTGTGCTTCGTCCCTGTCCCGAAGCAACATCTTTTTTATCACCCTCAGGGCGAGTTGGTCGCAGGTCTCCCAGTCGGAGATATAGTCCAGTATTGTGTTCACAAACCCGGCGACCCTGTCGGGGAAAGTCTCAAACAACTCCGAGAGGGCAAATATGCTCATAAGCCTGATTTCCCTTCCGGTGGCGACGCCGAAAACCAACTGCTGCAGATTTTCCACAGAAATTTTCCACAGTTCGGCAAGGGGGACAAGTTTTTCGGGGTCCCGCTCCAGATATTCGGCGAGTTTTCGCCCGACAGCGCCGAGAGCGGCTGTGCGCACGATACCGGTTTTCTCCGTTCGGTCGGCGGCAAGGCGCTCAATTATCTGCGGATACAGCCATCTCAAATCGCCGCCGAGATTTTTATATATAAACTCCGCCAGTTGACCATATCTATCGCTCTCTGGCATACTGCGCCCTCGCGGTTAAATTTTTCCGCCATCGTGTTCCTCAAAAAAGTCAGCGATTTTGTGCCCCACGCCGCCGATATTGCCGATTCCGACTATCATCACCCTGTCCCATCCG
>JAMOPH010000154.1 GCA_027064665.1 bacterium
GGCTGAATGTCCTGGTCCACTTCAAGGTCCTTTATGAAAATCTCTGAAAAACTTGCCGCCACAGCGTAATGGTCCCAAGCCCTGTCAAATTCCCCCTGTGCGGCGTAAAGGCAGGCTAAGTTGTAATGGGCAAATGCGTTTTTCTCGTTTATGCGAATTGCCTGGCGCCAGTATTTTTCGGCGTTTTCAAAGTCCCCCATTTTAAAATGCACCAATCCACAGTTTATCAAATGATGCGGACTGGTAAGATGTTCAATATCCACGCTGTGATAAACCTCTATAGCCCGCTGATAATCGCCAAAAACGATGTAGTAAACAGCCCCTCGTATAAGTTCGCTGAGATTTTTTGCATACTTTTCCGCCATCTGCATTGCCGTATGGGCATTATCATACTGCTTCAATTTGGTAAAAATGTGCGCTAATGTTGCCCATACTTCTGCATTATCGGGGTCAAATACAAGCGATTTTCTAAAAAATTTCACAGAATCGTCAAGCAAATCGGCGACAAATAATATCTCCCCCAGCGCCGTGTAGAATCTCTGCAGCGGGATATCGGAACTCTGTGCACTCGTGGGCATTTCGCTCGCTGACCGGGAACCCCTTGCCCGAAGATTTATATAATATTTGAGCGCCCTTCCATACACAGAATCGTCCCTCGCAAGGTATTGCTCAAGCGCTTCTTCCGCTGTTTCCATATTGCCACGGGCGACCTCGGCTATCGCTGTGAAAAGTTGCGGCAAACTGGATTCGGGATATTCTCTCCGCCACTCGGTCAGAGTCTTCTCAAGCCCATCGGGTATATCCTCGCTGAGGCAGATTTTCACCATCTCGCCCCAGGTCTGCTCCCTCGCATCAGCCCATTTGCACGAAATTATGCCTATTTTATCCATATTATCTTGGTCTTTGTGCTCCGGGCACCTCTTTTGGCTAATACCACATACACCCCGGTTCTTTTGGGTCTCCAGAAAATCTCTTCGCTTTCCCCATCAAGCACCCGATGAAGCGCCAGATTGCCCTTTACATCAAAAATATATACCTCATCGCCGTCCGTGTAAAGGGAAAACCCACAAGGTGTTTCACGAACGGAAAGATAAACTTTCTGCGATTTGCGTGGTTTGGCAACTATTCCCGTCCACGGGATAACCGCAGTTATGCACGAATCCGCCGGGAAAGTGTCCGCCAGACCCACGGAGTTCTCCGCCACGATTTTTAAGTGAACCGTATCCCCCGGCGAGCCCCACAACTCCCCGGAAAATGTGTCGCAGGCGGTCTGCTCCAGCGTGATTTCTGCGGCGTCATCGCAGGATATCGCCTTCACCTGTGCCATCTCTCCGCTCACCGCATAGGCGCACACCCGCACACTTCCCGATTCTGCGCTCACCCATCTTATTATCGGTTCCCGCACCCGCCGTGATGCCACGCACACATCATCAATATACCATCCGCTTCGGGTTGTGTTGTCGTCGGAGCCAAAGTGAAATCCAACTCGCAAAGAGCACGGTTCGTTTATCATCAGCGGGAAAACTTTCTGATGCCAGAAATTGCCGGTCAGCGTGCCGGAAAACGCCGGCTCCCACGGCATAACCTCGTTGTAGTCGTCAATCCAGCAGGCGTAATCGCCGATGGGGAACAAAATTTTTGTGCTGTCGCCGAAATCTGCGACCACATTGCCGCCGTCCCAGAATCCCCAGTTGGTCGCCTCGCAGTCATACCACTGCCAGATATAGACTGCCCCGGTTGTGTCAGCCCAATACCATCGGCTCCACAGCCACGAGTCGGAACTGGAACTGTAGGTGTCCGCCAGCGAGGTCGCCCAGACTTTCTGCCCGCTGCGGGCGCATCCCGGTCCGAAGGTGGGGATTCCCCATTCCCAGTCGCCGTCTCCCGAAAACGCCGCCGAATCCTCAAAATCCTCGCACCTGTGCAGAAATAAAAACTTGCACCCATCCTCCGGGGCGATTGTGTCGCATTCCGCGGTGTATCCCGGCAGAGTGGCGCACACCTCCACCGGCAGAACGGACACCTCAATCTCGCCGAAGCCATCAACCGCAAATGTGTCGTCTCCCGCATAGACCTGTGCCGGAAGCGGCTCCCCGGTATCAAAATCCATCACGCCGATGCGGCAGGTGTGCGTTTCCGGTTCGGGGGTTATCTCAATGTGTTCGCCGCAGTGGAAATCGTAAATAGTTTCCGGGGCAAATCCTTCTGCGAAAAACACCAGATACTCCGCATCTTGGGGGATTATTATGGTGTCGCCATCGCCGAAAAATTTCAGTCTGTGGGGCATAGCCACAAGCGTTCCGCCCACTGCGGCGGAGTATTGCAGTGTGCACATCTCCGCACAGGATAGAATCGCCGCCTCAAGGTTGATAAATCCGCTTCCGAACTGGTTGTCCTTGCCGGGGTCGCCGAGGTCAACTGCGGTGGACTCAATTATTGCCTTGATTTCCGCCGGCGTCAGCGAGGGATTTATCTGCGAGATTATTGCGCAGGCGGCGGATATGTGCGGCGTCGCCATAGAGGTCCCGCCCCACGACTCATACCCGCCGGGGATGACGCAGGAGACCACGCCGTCTCCGGGGGCGACTATGTCGGGCTTTATAAGTCCCGGCGGGTAGGGATAGTCGTCCCACTCCACCGGTCCGGTGCTTGAGAACGATGCGAGGGCAAGGGTTGAGTCCACTGCGCCGACGGTGATGACCTCCGGCACATCGCCGGGGGTGCGGATATT
>JAMOPH010000155.1 GCA_027064665.1 bacterium
CCTGCAAACCCGCACAAATAAACGCCCCCGCCAAACCAATTCGGCGGGGGCAAAGTATATCAACAAAAATCAATAACCAATCCCCGCAAACGCAAATAAATTAAGGGCGGGGGCAAAATTAAAGTTCCACCTCCTTCCCCGTATACAGATACCTTTTAATCTTGCGGGTTGAGGTCTTCGGGAATTCCTCCGCCTGAATCTTAAACCCCTTTATGCGCTTGTAGGGGGCAATTTGCGAGTTGACCTTCTCAACCTCCGCCTTTATAATCTCCGAGATTTTCTCCTCGTCCCAGCCGACGCCGAATTTCCGGTCAATCGCGTCAAAATCCGGGACAATTATTGCGAACGGCTCCTCGGCACCCTTCTTTTTGACCCCGATAACCAGCGATTCAAGGATATACGGCGAGTCGTTGAGTTTCTCCTCAATTTCCTCGGGATACACATTTTTGCCCCCGGCGGTGACTATCAGGTTTTTCGCCCGCCCTACGATGTAGAGATATCCGTCCTCGTCAAGTTTGCCCAGATCTCCTGTGCGAAACCAGCCGTCGGGGGTGAAGGCTTTTTCCGTCGCCTCGGGATTTTTGTAGTATCCCTTGAACACCATCGGACCCCGGGCGAGAATTTCGCCCACCCCCTCGGAGTTTGGCGAGTCAATTTTAATCTCTGCGCCCCCGATTGGCGGTCCCACAGATTCGGGCTTGTTCCTATCGGGTGGGTTGACTGTCAAAACCGGTGCGGTCTCCGTCAGACCATACCCCTGACAGAACACTATCCCAAAATGGTTGAAAAATTTCACCGTCTCCGGGTTTATCGCCGCCCCGCCGGATATCATCAGCCACATATTGCCAAAACCCGCCTTCTGCCGAAATTTCTTGAATATCTTTGCCCCCGAGCGGATTTTCAACGCGCTGTCTATCAGTTTTGTGAACCCCATAAGCGAGGAGAACACGGTTTTTGCCATCCTGCCCTTCTGTTCCACTCCCTTGAGAATTCCCCTGTGGAATTTTTCAAACAGAAGCGGGACGCCAAGCATAATCGTGGCGTCGTATTCCCCGATGTCCTCAAGGATTTCCTTTGCCCGCAGTGCCCGGGCGTATCCTATCCCGCAGCCCATTGCAAGCGGTGTCAGAAATCCGGCGGTTGCCTCAAAGGCGTGGTGCACCGGCAGAACCGACAGAAAATTATCCCGCGCCGTGAACGGAAACCGGTGAACCATACCCTCAATGTCGGAGACTATGTTCTTGTGGGAAAGAACCACTCCCTTGGGCAAGCCCGTAGTTTCTGATGTGTAGATTATCACGGCGGTCGCATCGTCGCTTTCGGGAAAACGCACCGGCAGTGGCTTTGTCTCCGTCTTTATCAGGGTGTCAATGTTCTCAAGGAAAAATTTTGACATCTCCGGGAATGCGTCCTCGCCGTCCTCGGTGAGAACATCCTCAAATTTTTTCGCCAGAAATATCGCTACAGAGTCCGAATGGCGAAGTATGTGCCGCAGTTCCTGCGGTCGCTGCGCCGAATCCAGCGGAACAACCACGCACCCCGCCGACTGTATCGCAAGATATGTGATAGCCCATTCCGGGGAGTTTGTGCCCAAAAGTGCGATGTGTTCGCCGGGGTTTATCCCCGCCTTCTGAATAAACGAACTCAACCGCACAACTTTGTCCCAAAGTTGGGCGTAGGAGATTCTGTCCACCTTCCCGCCGCCGCAGTGCACCATTAGTGCGGGGCGCTCGGGGTCCCTTCTGGCAGATTCTTCCACCAACTGCGGAATTAACTTGCCCGCAAACTCATACTCCGGATTAAATTCTCTGTTCGCCATATCCTTCCCTTTTACTACAAAAATAATTTTGAAATTCCGCCGGCGCCACTGTAAATTTTGATTTGATTTATTTTATTGACAAACAAATGATTATGTTTATCATTTAAAGTTGAATGATAAATTTAGGGGCGCAGTAGTCAATTTCACCAAACGAAATTGACATTTGAACTTAATTTTTATATAATTTATATCTGCGGGAATGGAATCTATCAGGAGGATTAAAATATGGATTACAGGAAGTTTGTTTTGCCTTTTGTTTTCGTGGCGGCGGTGATGATTCTTGCGGTGTTCTGGGGCTGTCAGGAGGGCACAGGTCCCACGCCGCCGTTTTTCAATGTCTGGAGCATTGATTCAATCTATGCAACCACCACCGACGACCCGGATATCGTCGTCGCCGGGCAGACCAACACAATCTGCGCCTATATCACCGGAAAGGACGAAAAAGGAAACACTATTTTGCTCCCCACCACCGAACTTGTCTATTTCACCATCGTCGCCGACACAATCAGCGCCTCAATGACCACCGACAAGGACACTCTCTGGCGCCCGGATATGGGCGGAGTGTATCCTTATCAGGAGGGCTATGCCTGTATGCAGATAACCCTTCCCTCAAACACCGTGGCGCTGAGCGTGGTGGTCACCGTGGTCGGCTATGACGAATACTCCCGTGGTCGCACCTTCACCGTGGTCTCCGGAACCGAGCAGAATATCCTGTCTATGCAACTTTCCGCAAATCAGGCGACTGTGGGCGGCGAGCCCATTGATGTGGTCGTCTGGGTGCAGGACCAGTTCGGTCAGCCGGTCTCGGGCGAGTTGGTCTGCTTTTCCTCAACCGACCACGAGATTGGCGTCTTTGCGGACTCCTGCCTTTTCAGCGACAACGCCGGAAGATGCGCCACACAATTCA
>JAMOPH010000156.1 GCA_027064665.1 bacterium
TCTCTCCCTTGAGATACCCCGTGGGCATATTGTGGCGCTTGTGGGGCACTCGGGAGCCGGGAAATCCACCGTGGCGGACCTTTTGGCAAGGTTTTATGACCCCACCGAGGGCAGAATCCTTGCCGATGGCGTGGACCTGCGGGAGATATCAATATCCCACTGGCGCCGAATGATAGGGATGGTCACCCAGGAGACAATCCTTTTCAACGACACGGTGCTTGCCAATATCGCCTACGCCGACCCGGCACCGGACGAAGAGAGGGTGATAGAGGCGGCAAAAGCGGCAAACGCCCTCGGATTTATTGAGAAACTTCCCCACGGGTTTCACACGATAATCGGCGAGAGGGGGACAAAACTTTCCGGCGGCGAGCGCCAGCGGATAGCAATCGCCCGGGCAATCTACCGCAATCCGCAAATTCTCATCTTCGACGAGGCGACCAGCGCCCTGGATTCAGTCTCCGAAAAACTTGTCCAGGAGGCGATTGACAACCTTATGTCCGGCAGGACGGTGTTGGTGATTGCCCACAGGCTTTCCACAATCGTCGGGGCGCACAAAATAGTGGTATTAGACCACGGGGTCAAGGTCGCCGAGGGAACACATCAGCAACTTTTGGAGACCTCGCCCATCTACAGGGAACTATACAAGATGCAGTTTGAGGGAAAGTAGCGGGCGAGCCGGGATATGCAAAGGAAGAAAAGTTCCCCACAAATAAAAATCCCCCTGCAATCAGGGGGAATAAGGGGCGGGTTTGAGGTCTGGGTTGAGGTTGAGATTATTTTTTCTTCGCCACTGCCTCACGAAGTGCCTTTCCGGGACGGAATTTGGGCACTGTGGCGGCAGGGATAGTGATTTTCTCGCCAGTCTGGGGATTGCGCCCGGTTCTCTTGTTCCTCTTGGCGGTGTAGAAGGAACCAAATCCCACGAAACTGACCTTGTCGCCTTTCTGAAGCGCCTTGGTGATTTCATCAAGGGTAGCCCTCAGAACTTTGTTCACATGGGTCTTGGGCATTCCAGTTGCCTCAGCAATTCTTGCCACGAGTTCATCCTTGGTCATAACGCCTCCTCCTTCTTATTTTGCGGTTTCCCAACAACCCGCCCCTTCAACGCCAACTCTATAAAGGCTTGGGAAATTTGTCAAGCACTTTTTTTAAGATTTTTTGGGCAAATGGCGAAATTTTTGCCTCAAATTAACGGTATAATTAACATAACTCTTTGGTTTTCAAAAGATTATAAAAATCAAGTGGATTTCCAAAAAATTTCAAATTTTTCGCACAAAATCAGCGCCAGCGCACATTCCCGACGGTTCGCTCAACTTTTATCTCCGGAATTTCCTTGACATTTATCCTGATATAATACCCCGCTCTTATCCCCGAGGGAACCCACACGAATATCGCCTCCCAGCAGTGCATATCACGCCACAGGCGAATCTCATCCGAGACCTTCTTCCCGTTCTCAATGTCATAGTAATAATTGTAGGAAACCTTCCAGTTTGGCGTGATAAAGGTTTTTATATCAAATTTTATCCAGTGTGTTAGGATATCGCTCTGCAGATTCTTGGAAAGATAGTGCGAAACAGTCGCCGAAAAGTCCCGTGATTTCTCGCTCCCCGGCGATTTGAACGGAAGTTTGAACCGCATCCGCAAAGATGTGTTCATATTCGCGGTCTTGAGGTATATTCCCGAGGGCGTCTCCTCGTCGCCGGAATAAAGCGTGTGGACGAAGGAAAATGTCAGGTTCAGCCAGTTTTTCGGCTTTGCGCTGACCGAGGTGTTTATGTCCGAGAATTTGCGCCCCTCCGCCAGAAAATTGTATGAAAACGATGTGTTCACCGAAAAAAGATGCGTCCTGCGCAGAATACCCGTGCTGTCAACTCTCTTAAACCCGAACTGCTGGTTGAGGGAAAAACCTGCCGAAAGTTTTTTGCTCCCGCTGGGAATTGATATCCCGCCGATGCGGTAGAAATTGTCGCCGCCGGTCACCTCAGGCGACCAACTTATCCCCACCGAGGGCGAGACTATGTGATGCAAAAACTTTATCCCCCACACACCAAGCGGAATGTTCCCATACAAATCCGTGGAAAGTTTTGCCGAGGCGGAATAGGAAAAAAGTGTCGGGAATTTCCTGCCGTCCCTTCCTCGGTCCTCAACCACGCCGTTGACCTGAAACTGCGGCGAAAGCGATAGATAATCGCCGAAGGAGTGATTGAGACTGACCGAGGCATTCGCATCGGCGCCGTAGTGGTGCGCCACAGAATCCGTGGAGTCGGCGTAGTTGTATCCCACCAGATCGCCGCCGGCGGAAAGATAAATTTTGTTGAACCACTTTTCGCCCATCCCGAAAAGCGGACCCGAATACCGGCGCAGAGAGATTTTCGGCAGGTATGTGGTCACCACGCCGGAGGAGAGGTTCTGCGTTCTGTCCACGGCGGCGGCAAAACTCCCCCAGTCAAATCCCTGCGTGAAGGAGGCATAGGAGCGCAGAGTCCTCTCCATCCTTTCCTCGGGTTCCTCGGAGGTCTGCACAAGATAGTCGGCATCGCTGACCGCGGACACATTCGCCGAAAACTTTGCCCGCTCGCCCAGTGTCTGCCGATGACTTCCCCTGACCTCCCATCGGCGCTTGCGGCTGAAACCCTCCTCCCAGTCCCGGCGGGAGGTCAACTTATACGAGGCAAACAGATTCCCCGAAAAGTGATACCGCCACGCATAGCGGGTCTCCCCCTTG
>JAMOPH010000157.1 GCA_027064665.1 bacterium
CTGAATGCGTGCCTTCTTCATAAGTTGAAAAATCAACAGTGCACTCATACGGCTCATCATAGTCAACCCCTACCAAGTCCCCATCAACGAAAAACTCCACCTTAGATACCATATCATTGTCCGAAGCCTCAGCCCGTATCGTAATTTCCCCATTGATAACATATAAATTTGAAGGATAAGTTATAGAAACCGACGGCGATTCGTGATCGTCAAAATCCGGTCCCGAAGGATTATCACTCCCACATCCAGAAAACAAAAGAACACTTATCACTATCAAAAAAGCCCAGAAAAAGCAAAAAATATTGCGCATCAACTCACCTCCTTTTGAATCCCACCCCAATTCTATAACCAAGACAGAAACACAAAGCAAGTTAAAAATTCAGGGGGGAGCCCTCCGGCGGACTCCCCCCACCTTTCGCCATCACCCAAGCATCGGGATTTTAATCCCGTGTTCTTTGGCGAATTTTATCGCCTTCTCGTAGCCGGCGTCCGCGTGGCGGGCGATTCCGCTTCCCGGGTCGTTGGTCAGCACCCGCGACAGGCGAACATCCATCATCTCCGAGCCGTCGGCGACAATCACCTGCCCCGCGTGGAGCGAATAGCCGATACCAACTCCCCCACCGTGATGGAACGACACCCACGACGCGCCGGAAACCGCATTCAGGGCGAAATTGAGCAGGGGCCAGTCGGCGATGGCGTCCGAGCCGTCATTCATACCCTCGGTCTCGCGGTTGGGCGATGCCACCGAACCGGCATCAAGATGGTCCCTTCCGATAACTATCGGCGCCTTGACCTTGCCCTCTCTCACCAGTTTGTTGAACATAAGCCCCGCCTTTTCGCGCTCGCCGTATCCCAGCCAGCAGATTCTCGCTGGAAGCCCCTGGAATTTCACCCTCTCGCGAGCGAGAGTCAGCCAGCGGCGGAGATGTTCCTTTTCGGGGAAGAGTTTCATCAGTTCCTCGTCAATAGTGTAAATGTCCTCGGGGTCGCCGGAGAGCGCCGCCCAGCGGAACGGTCCCTGCCCCTCGCAGAACAGAGGCCTGATGTAAGCGGGCACAAACCCCGGATACTTCCACGAGCCGTCGGGGTTTTTGATCTCCTCCTCGCGGATGAATCCGCCAGCCAGGGCGTTGCCGCGAAGATTGTTGCCGTAGTCAAAGGTTTCGGCGCCGCGCTCTTGAAGCGTTATCATCAGGCGGACATGTTTTGCCATCGTCTCAAAGGAGCGGCGCTTGTATTCCTCGGGATCGCGGGCGCGGAGTTCCAGCGCCTCCTCGTAGGTCAGCCCCTGCGGAACATAGCCGTTGAGCGGATCGTGGGCAGAGGTTTGGTCGGTCAGAAGGTCGGGAGTGATTCCGCGGTCCACCAGCGCCTGCAGAAGGTCCACCACATTCCCGTGCCAGACGATGGAGCGCGCGATGCCCTTCTCCTTATACTCCAGCGCCTTGGAGATTGCGCGGTCAAGGTCGGTCTCCATCTCGTCAAGGTAGTTTGTGTCCAGGCGCTTTTTGATGCGTTCGGCATTGACCTCGGCGGCAAGATATGTGGCGTTGTTCATAGTCGCGGCGAGGGGTTGCGCGCCGGACATTCCGCCGCACCCGCCTGAGACAATCAATTTTCCGCGAAGGTCGTCGGTGCCGAAGCGTTTTCTGCCGGCGGCGGCGAAGGTCTCATAAGTTCCCTGGAGTATCCCCTGCGTGCCGATGTAAATCCACGAGCCGGCGGTCATCTGACCATACATTATGAGCCCTTTGCGGTCAAGTTCGTTGAAATATTCCCAGGTCGCCCATTTGGGGACGAGGTTGGAGTTGGCGATGATGACCCTTGGCGCCCACTCGTGGGTCTTGAACACCCCCACCGGCTTGCCCGATTGGACCAAAAGCGTCTCGTCGTTTTCTAATTCCTTGAGCGTGCGGATGATAGCCTCGTAGGCTTCCCAGTTTCGGGCGGCTTTGCCGGTGCCGCCGTAGACGATGAGGTTGTCGGGGTCCTCGGCGACCTCGGGGTCAAGGTTGTTCATAAGCATTCTCATCGCGGCTTCCTGATGCCAGCCCTTGCAGGAAAGTTCTGTCCCCCTCGGGGCACGGATGATGCGCTTGGGCATAGTTCACCTCCGGTTTGTTCTTCCGATTGTTCAATTTAGCAAAAAATCCAACAACGACAAGTAAATCCTGCGGCGGAAAATTTTTAAATTTTTCCCTTGACAAGAAAATTGACATCCATATCTTTGGACACAAGAAACAAAAAGTGTCCAAAATGTATATTGACAAGGAGAAAATAGAGCGGACGCGAAGAAGGATTATTGATGCGGCGAATGAGTTGCTCAAGAAGATAGGGTTATCCGGGACTAATATGAACCAGATAGCGAAGGCAGCGAAGGTGGCTCGTTCCACCATTTACAACTATTTTCACTCGCGGGAGGAGATTTTTGCGGATGCAATAAGGAGGGAATTGAAAAAGGTTCACGATGCGTTTGCGGAAGTGCTCTCCGAAGACACGGCTGAGGAAATGCTGAAGAAGTATTTCCAAGTGAGGCAAGAGGTATTGAGAGAGTTTTCAGAGTTATACCATAAGAGCAGGGAGGAGATAGAGGCGATCTTGCCGGAAATAAAGGACGAATACGAAAAACTGCGCGAATTTGAGAGGGAACTCATAAAGGAAATACTGAAATACGGGGCGGAATCCGGTGAGTTTATCGTGAAAGATATTGATTGTGTGGCA
>JAMOPH010000158.1 GCA_027064665.1 bacterium
GGCACGATGCCGAAACAGTTCTGGTGCGTCTTGTTCGGGCGGCGGATGTGTTCGGCAACTTGCTCGCCGCCCCGCTGGAATGGCGGTTTATGATGGATTTTTCCCCGCCTGCGGCAGTTATGACCTCGCCGACACCGGGGGACACAATTGCCGACCCCTCGCAGGATATAGTGATTGAGTTCTCCGACAATCTCTCGGGAATTGCCATAGATTCTGCGAGAATAACCGTAAACGGTTCAGAATATCCTGTGCGGGGATTGATAGACAGCATCGGCGGGGATTCCCTCGGCGGGCGGATAGTGTTCTCCCCCCAGGATTTCGGCATCCGCTGGGCGCCGGGGGAAAGTATCGGAGTGAGTCTGCACATCTGCGATTCCCCCGATACCTGCGGTCCAAACTGCGCCGACTATGTGTGGTCATTTTTCATCATTCCCCAGTTCGGATGCGCCGGAATCCCAAATCCGTTCACGCCGAACGCCGATGGCAGGAACGATTTTGTCCAGTTCTATTTCCCCGGACTGATTTTTGAGCCGGCGGAAATTTACATTTTTGATATCTATTCGCAGGTGATTAAAATTATAAGTGTGCCGGCTGGGAGTGAGGCGAAAATTTTCGCCCGTTGGGACGGCACCGACAGTGCGGGAAAACCTGTCCCACAGGGAGTTTATCTGTATGTGATAACCGTGGGCGGCGAGGTCGTCTGCGAGGGAACGATAACAATTGCAAGGTAGGTGGGATATGAGGAGAAATTTTGCGGTTGCGTGGGTTTTTTTAGCAGTTGTGGCGGCATCGTGGGGATTTTCGCTGAAATGGGTTTATCCCCTTGAGCCAAATGTCTACGACACTGCGGGCTTTTGGGAACCGCTTTATGACCGTATGCTTTATGGTTCCACCGCCGCAATTGCAAACCTGCCGGGGGTCAACTCCGCTGGCGGGGAACCCGATGACTTTCTGGAAATAGTTATCGGCAGCGAGGAACTGTGCAATCCCGAGGACACATCGGATTCCTCACAGGGGGTTTGGCGGTGTCTTGATGCCGGCGGGAACCTTGAATGGGCACGGGGCACCGGAACAGATGAGTCCCGCAGTTCCCCGGCAATTGCCGATTTCTACGGCGACGATGGTCTCCCCGACATAATCGGCGGAACCACCAGCGGATGGAATGTTGAGGCAATGGACAGGTTCGGCAATTTTCTGTGGACATTTCCCCATCCGCCTTTGCCGGTGGGTCCCTATGCGTGGCATTCATCGCCGGCAGTGGGCGATGTTGTCCCCGACCTGCCCGGACTTGAGGTCGTCATAGGCTGCAATGCCGGTATGGACCCCACTGAAAACCACTGGGGCGTTTACTGCCTTCAGGCTGACCCCTCCGACGGCACCGATGATGGAATAACCTTCGCCGGCTGGGATGACTATCCCCTCCCGCCCGGCGGAACCGACGGAACCGAATGGGATGTCATCTGGTATTATCGCACCGATGCGCCGGTCATATCAACCCCCTGCCTTGTGGATATGAACGGCGACGGCGACCTTGATGTGGTCTTCGGCACCGGATGGGAAAACGGCTACCTTGGCGCGGGCTATCCGGGTGGAAAGATTGTGTGTCTCAACGGCGCCGATGGGACGCTTCTGTGGGAATACACCACCGGCGGGACATATCCTGCGGTGTCGGCGTCTCCTGCCGCCGCCGACTTTGACGGCGATGGAGATTACGAAATCGTCGTCGGGGCTTACGATGGCAATGTGTATTTCATCGACGGCGACGAGGACGGCGACGGAACAATATCCGACGACGAAGTAGCGATTTACAATCACTCCGGGCGGGTGTATTCCTCCGCCGCCATCGGCGATGTTGACGGCGACGGCAGATACGAGGTCGCCATCGGAATTGGCGGGGGATATCTGAAGATTTTTGACTACTACCCCGAGGAAGACCGCGCCGAACTTGACTGGTATGTTGATTTAGGGGACTCAATAATTTCGTCTCCGGCGCTTGCCGGCGACCCCGACGACCCAACTCCTTGGCCGTTTTTCCGGGGCAATATCCAGCGGACGGGGTTCTACGAGCCCACCGGCGGGGTCCTGCACATCTTCGTCGCCGCAATAAAGGGCGAGAACGCATTTTTGTATGATGTCCTCGGCACCGGCGAGGTCGTGGACTCCGCAAGAATCGGACAGCAGGCGTTTGCCTCGCCCGTGGTCGCAGACCTTGACCACGACTGCGAACTTGACCTCGTTATCACCGGCGCAAACCAGACCTCCGAGCCCTCCACTGGAGAACTCCTCCCCGGACCCGACACAATTTTCTGCTTCGGCACGGGAATCAACATCCACGGGTGCGAGACGACAGAATTCCTCCCGCACATCGCCGAGGTCTATACCGAGGGATGTTCGCTGGTGTATGCCACCGTCTGCGTCTATGACGAGGATTCCCAGTATGTCCGCGGGCTGGATATATCCAACTTCGGCTTTCTGGAGAACGGCATTCCCATCACTCCGCCGAATTTAGAGATGCTCAACGAGTGCCCGCCGGAGACCGCAAAAGTTGATGTGGTCCTTCTGTTTGACTTCTCCACCAGTATGGACGACGAAATTGACCTTATGCACACCCATGTGCCCGAATTTGTGGCGGCGCTCAGCGATGTGGATTACCGAATTTCCTGTCTGGTCTTCAACGGGTGCCCATCCGAGCCGGATGGCATCTGCACAGTTGTGAAG
>JAMOPH010000159.1 GCA_027064665.1 bacterium
GTGTATGAGATTCAGGGCGAGGACACCCTCACAGACAGGGGATTTTTAGCGGTCTCGGACAGGGGATTTTTCGCACAAATCGGTGGAGACAGTTATCTTCAGACCGAGCCCGACTCAATCCTCAACTGGAGCGAGGGCGCCGACGCCGTAAAAACCCCCGCACCAACATTGTTCGGTCTCCGGCGAGCGGTAAAAACCCTTGACTCGCTTTTCGCACTTCAAATCTCCGGGAACTGCGCCACAGGCAAAAACACCAGCGAAGATTTTGCCATAAAACGCATCAAAATCTGTTTTACCTCCAAGTGTCTGCCGGACACGATTGAACTTGAGGGGTCCTACTCCTCAAACATACTCATCATCCCATTCAAAAAATCCACGGGGAAAATCCCGGATAAGGTCTTTTCACTTCCCAAGGGAACCCAGATAATACGGGGATTCTGACCGAATCTGCGGGAAGTCTCGCTTCGCAACGGAAATTATCGCAACGAAAAATAAAAAAACCGGGGGCACATCTCCCCCGGCTTGATTTCGCAAACGGTGCAGGGAATTTATTTCCCGCCGCCCACGACAGGAATTGTAATTCTGGTCACCTCACTGCCGCTTTTATCGTAGGCGGCAATCGTTATGGACGCCTGCACAGGCTTGTTGATGTCGTAATCGTCCCTGACCTTGACCTGAAGTTTGACCTTGCCGTTGCCCTTGAGCGTGGTCTTTTTGAGTTTAGCCTCCTTGAGCACATCATCGGTGTAGTCCACGACCTTGAGGGTGAGTTTCTTGTCCGAAAGATTCCTTATAACCACGGTCGCCTTGGACTTGAACTTGTCCCCCTTGCCGAGGTCAAGGATGAGCGGGTCCTGTTTGATTCTGGGTCCTTTGGAGACATCGTTCCACCGGGTTGTGTCAAAATTGGCGGTGAAACGCAAAGACACTATGGGTCTGTTGGGGTCATTGGACATAACCTTGACCGCCTTTGTGGTTCTCCTTTTGTATCCCCGGGTGCGGAAAATGACCTTGATGTAAGTTTCCTCGCCGGGTGCAAGGACTTTCTTTTCCAGCGGCGCCGCAGTGCATCCGCAGGTGGGACGAACACGGGTAATCCGGAGAGTATCCGTCCCGGTGTTCTTCAGATGGAACTTATGGATAAGTTTTGTGTTCCCCTGCGGCACAAAGCCAAAATTGAAACTCTCCTCATCAAAGGTGATTTTTGCGTTATACTGCTTCTCCGCAGTCTGGCTGGGTTGCTCCGCTTTCTTAGGCACCGCCTTCTTAGGGATTGCCGTTGCCCCCTGCGCAAAAATCAGCCCCGCCAACGCCACCACTATCGCCACAGTCCACAACCTGCGCATCGCTCACCTCCTGTTTATGAGTTTGATAAAAAATTCTTTTGATAATAACCATTAAAAAAAATTTCGCAAGCAAAACTTTTAAGTTTCGCTCAAAATTTAGGAAGTTGCAATTTCAACCCGAATGCCCTATATTGAATTTGCACCCAAACAGGAGACAAAAATGAAGGGCATTTTTCTGGCGCTCGGCATCGCAATAGCCCTGAGTCCGGCGTTTGCGCAGGCAGAGGAAAAACCGACCGATTTTGTAATCCTTGACCGGGACGGCAAAATCGCCACGGTGGACGACATCGCGGACTATTTCATCAATCAGGGCGCCGATGTGATTTTCTTCGGTGAAAAGCACGACAGCCGCGCCGCACACTATCTGGAACTTCAACTCCTCAAAAAAATCGCCGCCAAGGTCTCCAAACTTGCCGTGGCGATGGAGATGTTTGAAGCGGACAATCAGGACGAACTGAACGACTATCTCGCTGGGAAAATCTCGGAGAAGCAGTTCAAAAATTCTGCGCGCCTCTGGCCCAACTACGACACCGACTACCGCCCGATAATTGAGTTCGCCAAGGCGAAGGGCATCCCCGTCATTGCGGCGAATATCCCGCGGCGGTATGCCTCAATGGTCGCCCGCGGCGGCACAGACTCGTGGAAATCCCTCCCCGACTCCGAAAAGGTCTACCTGCCCAAAAAATACACTTTCCTCAACGACCGATACCGCGAGGAGTTCCTCAAAACTATGCAGGGCAACCCGATGATGAAGATGATGGGCAAGGTGAATATGGACAACCTCTACCACGCCCAGTGCGTCAAGGATGAGAAGATGGCGGAATCGGTGGCGGAGTTTCTGAAATCGCATCCGGGGTATAAAGTGATATTCTTCTGCGGGTCGTTCCATTCGGATTATAAATTGGGGATAGCGCAGAAACTGAAAATGCGTATGCCTAATATAAAAATCGTCAATATATCCACTGTGCCGGTGCCGAAGGATGTCAAATTTGACCCCGAGGCGCTGAAAGGCGAACTTGACCGCGCCGATTTTGTGATTTTCACACACGAAAGTTCGGAGGAATGATATGCCGGGCAAATTTTTCTGCGGAACATCGGGATATGCCTACTATCATTGGGTCGGGAAATTCTATCCGCAGGACCTGCCGAGGGAAAAATGGCTTGAATACTACGGGCAGTATTTCAATACCGTGGAGATAAACTACACATTCTACCATATTCCGCGGGAGTCCACGGTGGAAAAATGGCGCCGCCAGTGCCCGGAAAATTTCCTTATGGTCCTCAAAGCCTCACGCCTGATAACGCACTACTACAAGAAAAACCTTGAGAGTGCGTCGTTTCTGCTGGGGAAATTCCTCAAGTTAGCCGAT
>JAMOPH010000160.1 GCA_027064665.1 bacterium
CTCCGCACAGGATACTATTCCCGATTACTGCGATCCCAACGAGGGATATTATTCGTGGTGGTTTTATATCCCCGATGACGATACGACGCCGCCGGTGTTTGAGAATCCCGGTCCGGGGTTTGTTTCTACGCGGATATCGTTTGTGCCGACGATAGAGATTATAGATTCTTCCGGGGTTGCCGCAGAGCCCGGCTGGGCGCCGATATTCATCTACGACACCGACGGCGAATTAGAAATTTCCGCCGACACCGTGGCAGGGCAGATTGATTCCTGCCACACCGAGGGCGAGGTCGTCAGGTGCTTCTGTTCGGCGGTGGCGCCGATAGGTCCATATTCGGACACCTGCACGGTGCTGATTCGGGTTGTCGCCTGCGATGATGACCACGATTTCTGCCGCGATGACGACCGCTCCTGCGGGGATACCACCTTTGAGATTCCAGTTCTGGCGGGACCGCAGGCTGAGGTGGTTGAGCCCCTGCCGAACACAATCACCGCCTGCGACGACCAGGAAATCATCATCCACCTGTGGGACCCCGACGGCGTGGACCCGTCATCGGTGGAACTGCGGATAAACGATTCCACCTACGCGATTGACGACCCGCGCCTTGTCTATGACGACTCGCTTGAGCAGTTGGTGTTCTCGCCGGGCGAGGGATATTTTGAAAACGAGGAAATCGTAACGGTGACGCTGGTGTCCGCATCGGATAATTTGGGCAACCCGATGTGGGATGTTCTAACCTGGACATTTCAGGTTGACCTTCAGGCACCCGAGCCTCAAATTGTCACCCCCGAAAACGGCGCGATGATACGGTCCAACACCCCGCGGATTGAGGTGGAGATAACCGAAAATCTCGCCGGAATAGATGAAGGTTCGCTGGTGATGTATGTCAACGGCGTGCCGTATCATCCCGGCGAGGCGGGAGTGGAATGGCATTCGGGTTCTCCGCTTGAGGGCACGCTGGTGTTTGATGCCCAGGGTGCAGGGGCTGTGTTTGCGCCGGGAGATACTGTCTGGGTGCGGGTTGAGGTCTGCGATGCCCCCGATTACTGCGGTCCCAACTGCGGAACCGGAACCTGGTGGTTCACAATTGAGCCGGAGGTGGGATGTTATATCCATCCCAATCCGTTCTCGCCCGACGGCGACGGCGTCAACGAGTTTGTGGTGTTTGACTACCCGCGGATGTATAGCGAGTCGGCGGTTCTGCACATATTCAATCTGCGCAATGTTGAGGTCTACACCCACGAGATAGGACCGATAGACCGCTATGAGGAATTTGACATCCGCAGTTGGCGCGGCGTGGACAACGAGGGCAATCCCGTCAAGCCGGGGCTGTATATGTATGTGATAACCGCCGGCGGCGAGGTCCTGTGCAACGGCACCGTGGTGGTGGGAAGATAACCCGACCATTTGTGCACCCAGAGTGTGCAAATAGTCTGACTATTTGTATATTGAGCGCGGCAATTTGGTTGGGTAGGGGTGCCGGATATTTTGTGATTTCTCCGAGCGGGGGCGAATTAAGTAGTGATTGCGGTGCTGGTTTTTAGCGGCGGGCAAGTGTCTATTATTGAACAACTAACCCACCATTTCCATTATGACGGAGCAGGAAGCGAAAAAAGTTGTGGATATAATTGTGGGCGCGGGCGATAAGGAGCGCGCGAGGGAGATGATTGTGAGATTCATTCTCCATTTTCCTGCCCATGCCCGTGTCGCGCGGAGGATGTTCCGGGAGAAATTCAGCGAGGCTGTTGTGCGCAATGACGAGATGGCAAGGAGTATAATCAGGGAGGTCATACACAAAGTTGCCGGGGAGCACGGCGTTGATGTGGAAAAAATCATCCTTTTTGGCTCCAGAGCGAGGGGAGACCACAGCGAAGACAGCGATTGGGATGTTCTTGTGGTGGTGAGACAATCTATTGACCGGGAAAAGATGATGGATATTTGGGATGAAATCCACGGGATTCTTGGGGCGTTGTTGATGAAACCTTTTGATATTCTTATAAAGTCCCGGCGAGAATTTGAGGCGGAAATGGGAGTTGTCAACACTGTCTCCAACGAGGCGAGATTAGAGGGAGTGGAACTGTGAATTTCGCACAGAGATGGATAGAAAAGGCGAAGGAGGACATAAAGGCGGCAAAGTTATTGCTGGATTTTTCCGCGGATTTGAATAGTATTGTCTGTTTTCACGCTCAGCAGGCGGTTGAGAAGGCGCTCAAGGCATTTCTGACTAAAGCAGGTATCAGGACAGGGAGAACGCACGATATAGGTTTTCTGCTGCGCCTGTGCGAGGAGCAGGATGAAGAATTCCGAAATCTACCAACTGAAGAATTGTCCCGTTTGAGTTTCTATGCGGTGCAGATTAGATATCCGGAGAATTATTATACGCCCTCCCGCGAGGAAGCCAAAAAAGCGGTTGATATTGCGGAGGAATTGATAAGTTTTGTTGAGAAAAAATTATAATTGGTGAGGCGAACTTGACGCCCATATAAAATGACGGCGAAGGAGGCGAAAAAAGTTGTGGATATAATTGTGAGCGCGGGCGATAAGGAGCGCGCGAGGGAGATGATTGTGAGATTCATTCTCCATTTTCCTGCCCACGCCCGTATCGCGCGCAAAATGTTCCGGGAGAAATTCGGTGAGGCTGTTGTGCGCGATGACGAGATGGCAAGGAGTATAATCAGGGAGGTCATACACAAAGTTGCCGGGGAGCACG
>JAMOPH010000161.1 GCA_027064665.1 bacterium
CGACGCCGCCAAGTTTGAGTCCGCCGACACTTATCACCGGCTTTTTCAGCCTGCACTGACGCAGAATTCCCCGCCGATACAGGACATATCTGGCATATAGGGGTAGCGCATAGATTTTCTCAATCGTCGCCGGGGTCATCGGGGATTTTCTCAACTTTCTCAAGGCGCTCCAATTTTTCGGCAATCTTTTCAAGCATACTTTCCAGTTCGGCGGTCGCCTCGCGGAACCGCTTGAGGAATCTCTGTGATTCCCGCTCCAGCACCATAGACACCAGCGCGGGCGGGTCAAGGGCGCGGTTGCCACCGTCAATCCTTATGCGGTAGCAGCCGCTGGCGGAACAATAGGGTTTATCCCGCCCCTCGGGGACTATCACCTCAACGAAGGGAATCCCGCCAGCCCAGTGCTCCTCAAAATCCACCGCAATTGAGGGCATACAACTTGACGCCTTGTTGTTTATGTTCTGCTTGAGTTCATCGGTGAGGGGACAGCCGATAACCCTGCCGGCTTTGGAGCCGTCATCAAGGCGAATCTCCTCAACGCCAATCAGAATTGAGCCGCCGGTTCCATTTGCCATCGCAACCAAATCCTCGGGACACACAGCCTTGACGGTCTGCTTGAACTCCAGTTCGGTGTCCTCAAACCGCAGAAGATAATAGTTGCCATCCGGGGCTTTTCTTATGGGAAAATCCATAGTTTATCTAAATTTATTCCACATTTCCGCGAAATAATCCTCGTATATCTTGGCGATTTCCGGGGAATCTATAATCAAAAGATTCTCATAGTTATATTCTTCCGCCGATGCCGTCCAGTTGAACGAGCCTGTGATGACCGTCTGGGTATCAATAACTGCGAATTTGTTATGCATAATCCCGTCGCCGTTGTATAGCGCTATGGGTATGCCGCGCCTTTTTAGATATCTATATTTGGAATATCTATCCCGCGCCTGGTCGTCGTCCATAACAATTCTGACCTCAACGCCGCGTTCGTGCGCCCTGACAACCGCCTGCGAAATCGGTCGGCTGGTGAAAGTGTATATTGCGATATCCAGGGTTTTGTGGGCGTGGTCAATGGCATCAACGATGGCGTCCTCGGCGCCGCCGCGCGGAGAAAAATACACACTCACCGCGCCCCTGTCAAACAGCACCGTATGTCCGCTGATGTTTTTACTGCTCCCGTCGGCGAAATGCTCCCACAGCAAAAGCACCGCCACCGCAAGCAAAATCCCGCCGAGGGTGGTAAATTTTTTCCTGCCGCTCACATTCACCTCGCTGTGCGATGCCCTATTTTTTCAAGTTATTCCCGGCAAATCCTTTGTCAATCACTTATTCTATGCGCCCGCGTATATGACGATGGAGAGTTTACCTACATAGTATCCAGTTATCGGTTGCTAAATTGAGTTGGATGAGTGAAGTTTTTTCGGGGATTGATGAGTAGGATAAACGAGTCAGCAAATGCGGAAAGACGCCACTTGAGTTGCTCAGAGCGCACTTTCCCGACGCACCAGCCCACATAGCAACGCTGCCCCCTGTGGATGTTTCACGCCTCATCCAACTCCCAACCCCTGGATACCATGTTAGTAAAGCGGTCAAGGAATCCACAATTCTTCTCTTGACATCCACTAATTCTCTTATAATTTTGTACCTGCACCCTGACGGAGGGTCCGTCCCCCGATGAAGTCAGGGCGAAGGCCGCGGCGAGGACGGGAAAGCCGGTCCGGCCTCTTTTATTTTTTCCAGAGGCACTGTTGGAAAGAGCGATAATTCTCCGGGAATAACAAAAAGCCCGCCGGCATCACCGCCCCGGGCTTTTTCACTTCTATATCAACCAATTTGAAAAAACAATCCCCAACTAAAAGCGGTAAACTATCCCCCTATATCTTACCTAAACTTCGAGTTAAAATCGCAGTTTCTAAAAATCTACCCCCCTACTTCCTGCTCTGCCTGACTATGAACGCCGTCCTGTCGTCGGTGTAGAGACTAAAAATTTTGTGCAGGATTGACTCCTGCGCCGGCGTCAGTTCCCGCCCACGACGGGACATCACAACACGGGCGGTCTGGATTGCCTTGTCTATCCTATAATGCGTGAAACCATCGGCGAGCGAACCCCACACAAACGGCGGAACATATTTCGGGAAAACGCCGCCGCCGTAAAGGTTCACATTGACCCCGATGACACTTCCGGAGTTCAGAAGCGTGCCGATGCCGAACTTTGTGTGGTCGCCGACGAACACGCCGACCTTGTTGAGTCCGGTGTCCACGGTGCCCCACGGGAACTCCACACGGATATTGCTGTAGTTGTTCTTCAGGTCGCTGTTGGTGGTGAGTGCGCCGAAATTCACCCACTCGCCCACATACGAATGCCCCAAAAAACCGTCGTGATACTTGTTGGTATATCCCAAAATCACCGATGCCTCAACCTCGCCGCCTATCCTGCACACCGGACCGATTGTGGATTCCCCCCGCAGGCGGGTATAGGGCATAATCACGCTCTCCGGACCGACCACCGCAGGACCGCAAATCACCGCACCGGCGCTGACCTTCGTCCCCTTGCTGACCACCACCGGACCCTCACGGGCATCAAGCACCGCAAACGCATCCACCGAAACCCCCGCGCCCACATAGACATACTCCGAATTATACACCGCCACATTTTTCCCGCCGGCGTATCCCACACCTCTGCGATGGAAAAAGGTCATAAAGTCCTGCTCAA
>JAMOPH010000162.1 GCA_027064665.1 bacterium
TTGCCCCCTGTGGGGATTCGTTGTAGAAACTGACATTCCCGCCGGTGACGGGGATTCCCAGCCCCCGGCAGGCGTCGGAGATTCCCTCAACTGCGCGGGCGAACTGCCACATCACCGCGGGTTTCTGCGGATTGCCGAAATTGAGGCAGTCTGTGATTCCGATGGGTTTTGCGCCGACGGCGGCGACATTGCGCGCGCCCTCAAGCACCGCACTCGCTCCGCCGATATACGGGTCAAGGTAGGCGTAGGCGCCGTTGACATCGGTGGAAAGCGCCAGAAACTGCCCGGTCTCGCGAATCCACATAACTGCGGCATCCGCGCCGGGGGTCATCACCGTGCGAACCCCAACCTGATGGTCATACTGCCGCCACACCCACCGCTTTGACGCCACCGTGGACATCGCCAGAATATCCGCCAAAAGTTCGGCGATATCGGGCTCGTGGGGAAGTTTCTCCCGGATTTCCGCCGCCGCGTCCCGGCTATGCAGGCGGTTGAGGTATTCCGGCTTTTCCTGCGGAAGGTCGTAGACCGGGACGCCGTCGCCGGCGAGGGCATCCACCGGGATTTCCGCGGCGACCTCGCCCCGCCACAGGACCCTCAGCACCTGCTCGGCGATTACACGCCCTATAACCGCATAGTGCAGGTCCCACTTGCGCAGGATTTTCTCTATCTCGGGAAGATTTTCCGGCTCGGCGATAAGGAGCATCCTCTCCTGCGATTCGGACAGCATAATCTCAAAGGGCGTCATTCCCTCCTCGCGGAGAGGGACTTTGTCAAGGTCAAGTTCAATACCGACGCCGCCCTTTGCCGCCATCTCCGCCGATGAACTGGTCAGTCCGGCAGCGCCCATATCCTGCATCCCGACCGCAAGTTTCTTCCGCGCAATCTCCTGCGTCGCTTCAAGGAGCAGTTTTTCGGTGAACGGGTCGCCAATCTGCACAGAAGGTCTGTCCTCGTGGGAACTTTCGGTCAGTTCGCCCGAGGCAAACGATGCCCCGTGGATTCCGTCCCGCCCGGTTGCCGCGCCGATATAGACCACCGGATTCCCAATGCCCGTTGCCCTGGCGGAAATCATATAATCAGTGTCCACAATTCCCACCGCCATAGCGTTGACCAGAGGATTGCCGGCGTATGCTTTCTCAAATCGGACCTCGCCCGCGACCGTCGGCACGCCGAAGCAGTTCCCATAAGACGCAATCCCTCTGACCACGCCGTCAAACAGATGGCGCACCACCGGTAAGTCCAGTTCGCCGAAGTGCAGGGAGTTTAGCGAGGCTATCGGATACGCCCCCATACAGAATATATCCCGCAGTATTCCGCCGACGCCCGTGGCGGCGCCCTGAAATGGCTCTACCGCCGACGGATGATTGTGGCTTTCTATCTTGAACACCACCGCCCAGTTGTCCTTGAGGCGGAGCGCGCCGGCGTTTTCCTCGCCGGGTTTGGCGATTGCCCGCTCGCTCTCGGTCGGAAATTTTTTGAGGTGAACCCTGGAACTTTTGTAGGAGCAGTGTTCGCTCCACATCGCGGAGAATATCCCAAGTTCGGTGTAGTTGGGCTCCCGCCCCAGAAGTTGCACGATTCTTTCGTATTCCTCATCCGAAAGTTTGAGTTGGCGTGCCAGTTGGCGCATATCCATAGGGTTTCCTCCGATTATTTTCGGGTTATAGGCATTCTGCGTTCCTTGCCGAAGGCGCGGGTTGTTATTTTAATCCCCGGCGGCGCCTGACGGCGTTTGTATTCCGCCCGGTCAACCATCCTCGCCACCCTGCGGATAATCTCCGGGTCAATGTCGGTGCGCTCGGCGATTTCTTCCGGCGACATCTCCTGCTCAATGTAGAAGTCCAAAATCCTGTCCAGGATATCATAGGGCGGAAGAGTGTCTGTGTCCAGTTGGTTTTCGCGCAGTTCCGCCGATGGCGGGCGCTCAATCACAAACTCGGGAATTACCTCGCGCCCGGCGGATTTGTTCTTCCACCGCGCAAGTTCCCACACCAAGGTCTTGGGGACATCCTTTATCACCGCAAACCCGCCCACCATATCGCCGTAGAGCGTGGCATAGCCGACACTCATCTCGCTTTTGTTCCCCGTGGCAAGCACTAAATGACCAAATTTGTTAGAAAACGCCATCAATATATTCCCGCGGATGCGCGATTGAATGTTTTCCTCGGTTATATCAAAGGGTTTTCCCTCAAAATGCGGGGTAAGATATTTTAGATATTCCTCAAACAGCGGATCTATCTCTATGATTTTAAGGTTTATGCCCAGATTTTCCGCCAATTTTTTCGCGCCGTCATAACTTTCGTTTCGTGTGAATTTTGTAGGCATAAAGACCGCGTGGACATTTTCGGGACCGACGGCATCCGCGGCGATTGCCGCCACCAGCGATGAGTCTATCCCGCCGGAAAGCCCCAGTATAACCGAACGGAAACCGTTTTTGCGCATATAGTCCCGCAGACCCAGCACGAGGGCGTTCCAGATTTCCTCACACTTTTCCATCGGCGGGGCGATTTTGCTCTCCGCCGGCGGGCGGCTCTCCCGTGGAAGATATGGAATTTCCACGACCTCAACATTGGCGCTTGCCAGAGGCGTGTGCTCGGACAGGTCCCGGCGGCGGGGGTCGTGCAGTCTCCGCCGCAGGACATCGTCAAGCGCAAGGTCGGCAAAGATGATATCCTCGGCGAAACTGTCCGCGCGGGCGACAATCTC
>JAMOPH010000163.1 GCA_027064665.1 bacterium
TTTTATCGGCGGGGATGATGTTCTTCTGGCGGCTCACAACGCCTCGTTTGATGTGGGGTTTATTAATGTGAGTTTGCTGGATGCGGGCAAAGAGCCTCTGCGCAATCCCGTGGTTGACACCCTCTCGCTGGCAAGAATTTTATATCCAGACCTTTTGAATCATCAACTTGAGACGGTTGCCGGGCTTTTTAAGTTTGACCTGAGACAGGCTCACCGTGCCACCGAGGATGCCCGGGCTTGCCTTGAGGTGGCAGTCGGTCTGTGGAAAACGCTTCTGGCACTGCCGGAGGAGGTGTTTGATAAAATTTACGCAATCCTTCAGCAGTCCAATATGCCGGGGATTTTAGACCTGTGGGAAGCCGCCGCCCAGGATAGAATCCTGTCCCGGTATGAGCCGCCCGAGATTGATGAAAAGTATCTTCTCCGCCTGTCCAACGAGTTCGGTGAGAAAGAGAAGGGCACGGTTGAGTTCTCCCCGGAGGTGGTTCTGGAATATTTCTCCGAGGACAGCCCTTTGCGGGCGGTTATGCCGGAGTATCGGTTTCGCCCCCAGCAGAGGCAGATGGCAGAACTTGTCCTCTCGGCGCTCATCAACGGCGAGGTGGCTCTCATTGAGGCTGGCACAGGCATCGGCAAATCCTTCGCCTATTTGATTCCTATGCTTTTCTGGGCAGTGTCCAACGGCGAAAGGGTTGTGGTCTCAACATTCACCAAGGCGCTGGAGGAACAACTTTTCTTTTCCGACCTTGAGGTTCTTCGGCGGGCGCTCCCCTTTGATTTCAAGGCTGTTCTGCTAAAAGGCAAGGGCAATTATATCTGCCTTCGCCGGGTGGAAAGATATCTAAAAAACCCGCAACTTCTGACCTACAACGAGAGGAAAGCGCTTTTGTATATTATTCCGTGGCTTGCGAGGACAAAGTCGGGGGATATATCGGAGAACACCGCGTTTTCCAACTCGGGCTCGCGCCATCTGTGGGAGAAAATCCGTGCGGAAAGCATCACCTGTATAGGCAGCAAGTGCCCGTTTTTCAAGCGGGGATGCTATGTCTATTCAATCCGCCGGAAGGTGAGGGATGCCCAGGTTGTGGTGGTTAACCATTCGCTTCTTCTGGCGGATGCCGCCGGGGGAGTTCTGGGCGATTATAACTATATAGTGCTTGATGAGGCGCACAATCTTGAGCGTGTTGCGGCGGACACCTACGGCGCCATTGTTGCACGGTGGCGCATAGTCTCGGCGCTGGATTCAATTTTCACCGATGTCCCACGACCATCGGGCACGCTGGCGTTTCTGTTCTCTTCCCTGCGGAACAGGGAAAAATACGGCGAACTCTATCAGCAGTGCATAAATGCCATTATGTCCGCAAGGTCTATGACCTTCACCTTCTTTATGGAGTTGACCGAGCAGATGGAGTTGGTATATCACTGGCGGGAGCAGAGGTATCCGGTCAGGAAGCGCTACGACCCGGACAACCCGGTTTTCCGGAAGATAAGCAAGTTCGGTGCCCAGTTGATTGAGCACCTAAAACAGGTAAAACTGACGCTGGAGCGGTTTGTTGAGTCGGTTGTCCCGGAGGATGAGGAATCGGAGCGGTTGACCGAGGAACTTCGTGGAGAGATAGAAAGAATTGATTCCATAATGGATGCGCTCATAACTTCGCTGAATCCCACGGAGTCGGATTTGGTGTATTGGATGGAGTCGCCGTCGCCGCAGGACGGCAACGAGAACGCCACCGCTTCGCTCAACTTCGCCTATCTGGACATCGGCAGGATTTTAGACAGCGTGATTTACAGAAAGGTTGCCACGGCGGTGCTTACATCGGCTACATTGAGTATCGCCGGGGATTTTTCCTATTATATCAAGGCGCTGGGATTGTATCGTCTTACGCCGAAGAGGCTGGTCACAGCGATTCTGGGCTCGCCGTATGATTACGACAGGCAGTTGAAGGTGTTTGTGGGAAGGTTTCTTCCGCCGCCGAGCCCACACAACGAGCGGGAGTTCACCGACGAGATTGTCCGGGTTATATGGGAGGTTTCCCGGAGATTTCGGGCTGGAGCGTTGGCGCTTTTTACGAGCCATCATATGCTCCAAAATGTGTTCTACGAACTTCATTCGCTGCTTGAGGAGGAGGGGATAACCCTTCTGGCGCAGCAGTTGTCGGGTTCGCAGGCGGCGGTAAGGCGGAGATTTATTGAGGAGGTGGAGTCGGTTCTTCTGGGCACGGAGAGTTTCTGGCAGGGGGTCAATGTTCCCGGGGAGAGCCTTGAGGTGCTTTTTATAGTGAAACTGCCCTTCGGCGTGCCCGATGAGCCATACTCGGAGGCGAAACAGGAGGAAATCCGTGCCTGCGGCGGCAATCCGTTCATTGAGTATGTGGTGCCCCAGAGCGTAATCCGGTTCCGGCAGGGCGTGGGAAGACTTATCCGCAGCGAAAGCGACAGGGGAGTGCTCATAATCCTTGACCCCCGCATTTCAACCAAGCGCTACGGGAAAATGTTTGTGGACTCGCTTCCCACCCGGGCGATTGATGTGTTCTCCATTGACGAACTTCTGATGAAAATGGAGGAGCATTTCGGCGACAAAAGGTGATTATTTCCCGCTGGGCATAACCATAGGCAGAGCCTTGAGGTCTTCGGGAATGACGATTATTGTGTTATTTGGGGAATTTACAAGGGATTTTAGCATTTCAATGCGATACCATCTTAAGTAATTTGGTGTAAGGCTTTGTGCGATAATGCGATTTGCCTCACGGATTCCCTCAGCCTCAATGATTTTGCGCTCCTTTTCCTTGCGCTCTTTCTCAAGGACGAACTCCATCTTCTGGGCTTCCTGGTCGGCTGTGATTTTAGCGTTGATTGCATCCTCAACCTCTTTGGGGAGTTGGACATTGCGCAGAAGGATTCTGTCAATCTCAATGCCTTTGCCCCTGGCGAGTTCAACAGCCCTTTCCTGAATTCGCTGGACGAACTCGTCCCTTTTGGTGGAGTAGATGTCCTCGGCGGAAAATTTCACGGCGATATCCCGGATGGAGGTTCTGAGCAGAGGGCGCACTACCTTGCTGACATAGTCAAGCCCGATTTTACGGTAAACCTCGGGAGCCTGCTCGGGGATGAGGCGGAACCAGGCGGTGATATCCAGTTTAACCTTGAGTCCCTCGGAGGTGAGGGCTTCTATGGCATCGTCGCCTTTGCGTTCACCCTCGGTTGGTGCGGCGGACATAGTGTATGCCTGCAGGCGTGTGTCCATTTTGACGATGTTATATAGCGGGTTGATGATGTGGAATCCCTCGTGCAGAACACCGGGTTTTACTTTGCCGAAGAGGACTTTGACGCCGACATATCCCGGCGGGATGATGGTGAAGGGATTCAGAAAGATAACGATAATAAGGGCGACGATGACAATTAAGATGGTTATACCGATTGTTTTGCGTCTCATAGGTTAACTCCTTGTTTGGTTTAGGGTTCTTATAGTGCATTGGTTAGATTAAGGTAGTAGTAATTTTCTAATTTTCTCCACAATTTCTCCATAATCCCTCGCTTTATAAAAAGCGCTTCCCATCACCAACATATTGGCACCCGCAGATAAGACAAGCGGGGCGGTTTCAAGATTAATTCCGCCATCAACGGCGATTATTCGGTTGTATCCAAGTTTGTGGTTTAGATTAGCGAACTGTTCTATTTTGGGTAAAACATCGGGAATAAATTTCTGCCCCGCAAAGCCGGGATTTACACTCATAATTAAAATTAGGTCAAAGTTTTCAAGAATTTCCTCATAATTTTGAATTTGAGTGGGAGGATTTATAGCAATTCCGGCAGAAGTTTTTATTTCTTTTTTAAATTTTTTCCATAAATTTATATCTGCCAGTATCTCTATGTGTGCGGTTATGATTTTCACTCCCATTTCCGAGAATATTTTACCATATTTAATCGGGTCAGTAATCATTAGATGGGCATCCATAGAAAGGGAGGTTTTGTTTATGATTGATTTAACGACCGGAGGACCGAAACTTATATTCGGTACGAAATGCCCATCCATAATGTCAAGGTGAATCATATCAGCGCCGGCGGACTCCGTTTTCTTTATTTCTTCCCCTAAGTTGGAGAAATCAGCCGCTAAAATTGAGGGAGCGATGAGTATTTTACCATTAGTAACCGGTTTCA
Source organism: bacterium (assembly GCA_027064665.1). Classification (GTDB taxonomy): domain Bacteria; phylum UBP14; class UBA6098; order B30-G16; family B30-G16; genus JAMOPH01. The sequence goes on from JAMOPH010000163.1 coordinate 4,159, forward strand.
TCGTCCATTGTCTAACAATTCTTTTACTTTTTCAAGGAATTTACCGGAAAAAATGTTCTTAATTGCGTCAACATCTGAAACGCTAACTGCCTTTACAAGGGCATCAATAGCGTTTTCCTCGGAGTCTATGATTTTAGTTGATAAATTCGAGACCAATGCTCTCATACATTTTTGGAATGCTGGTTCAATAGAAGAATTTAGTTCATCAAATTGCATAGTATTATAGAAATCCGCAAGTGAAAATTTGCATTTTGGGCACACAAAATGTTTGAGTATATCGTCTTCAGAGGGGGAGTAATCACATAGAGAAAAATCCTTAATAATAGCAATTCTGACATTTTGTATATCGGGGACTGTGCAATATGGTTTTAGAATATCAATACACGAAAGTTCTTCCATTATAGTAATTTTGTGGATTAAATCATCTATTTGTGGCTGTAAGGAACGAATTTTGTTGTTATGTTCTTGATGTATTTGCAAATATTTCTTCGCATATTTCCGAGCAAACTCTTCAAATCGTGTTTCGAATTCGTCGGCACGGTGAGGCTGACTGAAAATAACCGTGGGGAATAGTGTTTTTAAGGAGTCCTGCAATAACTCTAATTCTGAATTTTCTGCACCAACCCTAACTGTTTGCAGGAATTTCGCCATATATTTAAATTTCTCAATACCTTGCACTATATAATCCCACCATCGCAGCATATCATACATATTTACCAGAAATTCGGGATCTTTAATCTCATCGGGGCTTTTAGATATAAATGACTCGTAAGAATCATATTTTTTTATCTCTGATGCAATATCTAATAAAGTAATCACCTTATTGGGAACATCTACATTGCTAATTTGGGCAAGATAGAACAATTTGTTTGCAATGTTATCTATATTCATATCGGCGATTTTTTTGAAAATGCTTTCCATACATCACTCCTTAATTTAGTTTACTATCCTGTATGTAGTATATGCCAGTTCTACTTCTGGGGTTGCATTAATCTCATTTAACAGAAGGTCAAATACCTTAGACTCCATACTGCGTCTCTGCCGCACATTGACGAGGAATCTTCCTATGAGATTTACCCCGCTGTCCGCAATTTTGATATACACTATGGGATCAAAATTTTTATAATGGATCAAAAATTTCTCCTGTGCTCTGCGAATAGCCTGTTCAACCTCGCGAGGTGAATTACCTACAACTTTCTTCAACACCTGATGATATATTTCTACTGCCTTTCTATAGTCGCTTTCAAAAGTTATTGTTATAGCAAGTTCCGTCCATATATAAGGGAAAGCCTGCGTATAATTGAAGGTTTCCTTAGTAAATACCCAATTATTGGGAATCTTTACTAATCTACCGGTGCTCTGTTCACCGTTAACCCAGTTGCCTATTTCAATCATACTTGTGGTGAGCATAGAAATATCTATAACATCCCCCTTAATCCCCCCAATTTCAATCCTGTCCCCCACCGAATAGAGTTTTGACCCGTTTATGTGAAGCCATCCCACGACTGAGGAAAGCGGATCCTTCAGAGCCAGCGCGATTCCGGCAGAAAGTAGCCCCAGCATCGTGGTGATCGACCCCAGCATTTCAGCCCATATCATCCCTATTACAAGCAAAGCAGATACCCCGACCAACAACGAAATCCTTTTGGTTGCTTTGTATCTTTGGACGGAATTGGGCACCGTTTTGGAAATGATCTTTCGGAAAAAGACCCCCAGAAGATAAAACGCCGCCAAAACAATTATTGAGGAAAAAATCTTGTTTGCGATTTCCGTCCCGAACGGCATCTTTCGCTCCTTCTCCTTGGTTGAAATTATTAACCTCCACAAAGGAGATGTCAATAATTACTTGCCTGGCGAAAACTTTATTTTTAATTTTTGCCGAGTTGAACTTACGCCTTGAGGTGATGCTATGAGGAAATTTTTCCCGTTACTTCTGATGACGCTTATGTTCTTACCGGCGACGGCGGTGGAGATATCCGCCCCGATAAAGTGGCACTCGGAGGGGTATCTTCTGCGCTTTGTCCCCCGCTCCGACCGGTATTTCCTTGAGGGAACAGTTGATAACTTAATAGATATGCTGAAAGTTGATTTTGGTGCCGAGCGTTCCCTTACCCTATTTTTACGAGCGACTATATGGACAGGGATGGGCTACCAGTGCGAGGATGTTATCTTTGACCCGAGGGATATGCATTACTCCTTGGTTCCCGGTCTCAGAGGCGAGATGGGGAAATACTCCCTCACATTCCAGTGGCTCCACGACTGTTTCCACGAGGTTGACCGGAAAACCGAGCCCACTATTATATGGAACGCCTTTGAGTTTCGTTTCTCCCCGCAACATTTTACCTCTGGAAATAAGATGGACAAATTTTACCAGTCGGATAAGGTTTTGACCTTTTTCCCGTTCTTTGATTGGGAGATATATTTTGCATTTTATCCTAAATTGCGTTCTGTGTCGTGGTTCCAATATATGCAACCATTTTCTACTCACACGGGCGCTGATATTAAAATAGGTTTAATTCAGCATAAATCTATTTTGCTCGGGATTGAGTATACCCCAACTTTATGGACAAAATATGGCGGAGGAGTGTGCCATCGGCAATTAGCACAGATAAATCTGGATTATGTAGGTGATTATGGCGTATTTTCCTTCTTTTGGGGATATAATTTCTATGAGGATCAACCAGTTCGCCCGAAACCACACAGAGCAATAATAGGGGTTAGGTGGGAAACGAGATGATCTCAGCTAATCAATTGAGAATTATAAAGTCTGTGTTATATGCCGTTCTGATCGTCCTCTGTGTAATCTATTTGTTTTCTGTAAGACGCCCTCATATACCTGAGTTCGCTCATTATTATATCGGTGCCAAATATCACCGCGAACTCGGGTATTTTGGTATCTATGATGCATATCTTAAAGCACTTATGGAAATACACAACAGCGATTCGCTGCTCACTTATATACGGGCAGTTAGAAATCTTGAAGATATAGGCTATATGTCGCCTGATAAATCCCTGAAAAGGTTTGCAAATCAGAGATGGAGACCCGAGCGCTGGCGGGAATTTGTCGCCGATGTAAGGTTTATTGATAAAAAACTTGCCGAAAATCCACAAAAATCTGTTCTTCAGCACTGGTCGACTATTATGGTTGACCACGGTTATAATCCACCACCGACATACACTGCGTATGTCCTGCCGTTGGCAAACTTAATTGGACTTAATGAGAGGAATTTAACGATACTATGTGCATTTGATATCATCTTCGTTGCCGCAATTTTTACACTTATATACCTCATAGCAGGTTTAGATGCTATGGTTTTATCCTTTGTTTTCTTCGTATCTGCACGGGATATGCTCTCATATACCACCTGGAGTCTTTTTCGTTTTGACTGGATGTTTGCCCTTGCTTTGGCTTTCTGGATGATGAAAAAAGAAAAATTCCTTATTTCTGGCATATTCTGGGCTATTTCTTCTTTATTAAGAATATTTCCTGCGTATATGATGTTTTTCGCAGTCATAATATGTCTTATAATTTACCGCAACAATTCTAAAAATCTAAGAAAATTGGGTAAATTTGTGTTGGGCTTGATAATAGGTGCCGTGGGTTTCGTGCTTTTGTCGGCAATACTTTTAACTCTCGAAGGTATAGACCCGTTGAAGGCATATATTCAGTTCTTCGCCAGAATTTCGGTTCATTCGGCAGAATCCCAACTTTTCAATGCCATAGGGCTAAAGAAATTGTTTGAACATTTCAATTTTAATCCAGGTCCGCTGGGGGAACTGCTGATTGGTTTGATTTTCGCCGTGTTTTTGGCTGTTTATTTGATAAATTTGCGAGCAAATCCCTACGAAATTGCAGTTATGTCAATTTTATTCATACCGCCTTTTTTCTATCTCAGCCACTATTATTATTTAATGCTGGTCTTTTTACCAACCCTCAAAAGGCGAATTATAAACCTATTTATGGGCGTTTTTATTGCAATCAATATATGGATTACATATAGCCTTCACGGCGCCAGCGGATATTATAGAATTGTTGACAAGGAATGCGTGGCATATTCTATAATATTACTGTTAATGCCAATATCTCTGTGGGGAATTCAATTTATTCACAACAAATATAGAAAAACTAATTCTGTTTAGGTTTTTTCCGCCGGGGATACCACTCGTATTCCTCAAGTATCCTGTCGGCGGTTTTGAAAAATCTTTCATATTCGCTGAAAATACAGCCGCAATATTGCTGGCGGTATAACTTATATTTCCGCGAGAGGTTTAATCCCTTGCTCCATCCCTTCCTGAAATCCCGATATAGAAATTTTACTCCGTATCGTTGTTCTAATTCTTCGCCTATGATTTTGATTTTTTCGTGAAGTTGATATTTTGAATACAGCAGAGTTGTTGAGAAAAACTCAATATTATGCTCAAGAGACGCCTGAACTGTTCTTTCTAATCTGTATCTATAACATTTAACGCACCTGTTTTTCCCACCGCTCTCACCCAAAATGTATTTCAAAAAATCTTTGATATTATATCTATCATCCTCAATTAACTCAAACTGCTCAATCTGAGCGAGCCGTCTGACCTCATACAGGCGCTTTTTATACTCAAGATATGGATGAATATTCGGATTATACCAGAAACCTACCACCTCAAATCCCTCATCCCGCAGCGCTTTTAACGGATACACCATACACGGGGCGCAACATATATGTATTAGAACCCTTTTGCCCATACCTGCAAATTAGAAAGTCCCTTCACTTTGAACCTGCGGCACTCTGCGCCGACGATTTCTCCCTGGGCTTTATCGGGGAAAGTTGCTTATACAAACTGTCCGCCAATTTTTCAATTTGCGCACCCCATCTGGTTCCGGCGTAGATGTGCTCAAATTTCCTCGCCAGCATATAGGCATAACCGGTCTTCCCCGTTGAGGCATAACCCCGCACCAGCAGAATATCCTCATACGGCGCATATGACGAGTCCATTGCGACAAGTTTCTCGCAGTATCGTTTGGCATCATCTAATTTCCCCTTTTGCGCAAGATACTCCAGCGACCAAAAGATATCCCCGACCATCGCCGTGTCCACAGAATCCCCTGCCGCAGAAAGATAGTTGAGAACCGCCGAAACGAACGCAGAAGTATCCCCCGCCGCAAAAATTGAGTCCTTTTTCTGGATATAAAAATTCACATCCCGCTCCGGTGTGCCCTCCTGCTTTCCCGACTTTTCGCCCTTTTTTTTCTCCCGGGAGACCTGCTCGGTTTTTGCTTTTGTGCGTGGAATCCTGCGCCTGCGGGACCTTTTTGCGCCCCAGCAAACACTTGCCCCGGCAACCAAAATCACCAGCATCACCGCCGCTATTTTCATCCATCCCCTCATCATCCCAAATCTAACCGTCAAAAATTTCCTTGCCAAACAAAAAATTTGTGCTTTCAATTCAAAATTATGAGGCGCTTGACCCCGATATTTTTCATCCTTGGGGGAGTGATGGCTCTGTTTCTGTCCGGATGCGATTACGGTCTTTCGCCGCTGAACACCCCTGTGATAACCGGGCAGGTGCACTTTATCGGCTCAATGCCCGAAAATGCCCAATACTGCTTTGTCGTGGTGGCTATTGACCGCCCGCCCAACGACGAACTTGACATCTCATACCTCGGAAATTACTACGAAATCCCCGACAGCGTTCTGCATTCAATCGCAGACACTACCATAAATTTTAGAATTGAGGTCGGCAGGGGCACATACAACTGGCTCTTTGTCGCCGTCATCGGAAATCCGGACTCTGTGGGGATATGGAATGTTGTGGGGGAGTATCGTGCCGAGGGCGACACCATCCCCACACCCATCACCGTTGACTGGGATGACAGCATCTGGGTTGAAATAACCGCCGATCTGCGAGATGCCCAAATACCATAAAAACTGGAGTGTCCGATGGCACCAAAAAGGAAAAAAACCACCAACGACCTCACACACGCCCAGAAGAAACTTGTGGGCTATATGTCGTTTTTTCTGGCGATACTGATTGCCCTTATCCTGCGGGCTACCGTCATTCAGGCGTTTACCATTCCATCAGGCTCTATGGAGGACACCCTTTTGATAGGCGATTTTCTCATAGGAGAAAAAATTACTTATCGTTTTCGTCCGCCCCACAGGGGAGAGGTAATTATATTTGAGCACCCCAAGGTCAAGGGCAGGGACCTGATAAAGCGCTGTGTCGCCCTTCCAGGCGATATTGTTGAGGTGCGGGACAAGGTCCTGTATGTCAACGGCAAACGGGTCCCGCTTCCGCCCAAGGGAAAACACATAGACCCAAGATTTATTGACCGCAGGGACAATTTCGGTCCGTATAAGGTGCCGCCAAACTGTGTCTTCGCAATGGGGGACAACCGGGACAACTCCGAGGATTCCCGCTTCTGGGGTCCGGTGCCCTTTGACAAAATCAAGGCAAGACCCGTCTTTGTCTATCTCTCTGTGGATTTCGGTTCTGAAGCCCGCACCATACAGAAATCTCTGGACATCTACAGGGTCCTTCTCAAAAAACTCCTTCATTTTCCCACCGCAATCCGCTGGAAACGAATCGGGCTGATTGTCCATTGATCGGCAATTTTTATTTAGAAATCCTGGCACAGGAAGTATATTATACATCAGCGCAACTTGAGGAGGACCTATGAGGAGCAAATTTCTGGTGCCTGTGCTTGTGGGCATAGTTTTTATTGCCTATGGTGAGGTGACCCTGTCCGCTGGTGGCGCAACCGCAAAGACCCGCATTGAATCGGTGACAATCCTTTCCGGGAGGGCGCTCGTTGAAAGGGTTGGCACCATAAAAATCCCTGCCGGTGAGTCAGTGGTCTCGGTGGAGTATCTGCCGCAGGGGATTGACCCAAATTCTGTCAGGGTCAGCGGGAAATCCGAGGGGAAAGTAATCTTAGGCGGAGTGGAGATTTTATATCAGCGCTGGGCTCCCGACACGATAAGGAAAATCAAGGACGCAATCCAGCGCATCAAGGACCAACTTGCCGAACTGAAGGTCGCCGAAGATGGTCTTAAAACCCGCCGGAAGTTTGTGGAATCTGTCGCCGGGCTGGGCGGCTCAAAACCCAATGGGGAGTATCTGGTGGTCACTCCCCAGAACCTGTCCGCCACGGCATCGTTTATAAAGCGAGAACTTAATGCCATCGCCAGCGACGGCACAGAAATTTCCCGCCGCCGCAGGGAACTTTCCCGCCAACTGGACAGTCTGAACGAGATTCTTGCCAATATGACCGGCGGTTCTGCCGGCAGGGGCTATCAAATCAAGGTTCCTGTTGAGGCGAAGGCGCCGGCGACTTTGGAGTTGAGGATAAAATATGCGGTTTCCAATGCCACCTGGCAACCCCGCTACGACGCCAGATACGATGAGTCCACCGGCAAAGTCAAACTTTCATATTGTGCAGTCATAACCCAGCGGACCTCCGAGGACTGGGAGAACGCCAAAATTGTCCTTTCCACCACTCAGGCACATATTGACACCCGACCGCCTGAACTTTTCCCCTGGTATCTGTCCCGGCAGGAGGAGATTCCCTCCTACGGCGGCAAACGACTTATGGCTCTTCCGACGATGGAGATGGAATTGGCTGAGGAAAAGGGCATTCCAAAACGGGCTGAATACGAGTCTGCCGCCCCTCAAATTGTCGGGGAGAATGTGGTTTTCAATGTGCCCGGCAGGAAAACTATCCCCTCGGATGGGCAGAGACATCAGGTTATGGTCGCCGAAATCACGCTTGACGCCAGCAAAAAGTTCGTAGCCGTGCCGAAGGTCAGCGAGAGAGTGTATCTGACAGCGCACTGCAAAAACACAACGGATTATCTCCTTCTGCCCGGTGAGGTGGCGGTGTTTCAGGGGAATGACTTTGTCGGCACCCAGCGGATAGATGCCCCTGTGGCTTTCGGCGAGGAATTTGACATCGCTATGGGGCCGGTCAAGACAATAAAGGTGGAGCGGAAACGCACAAAGCGATTCCGCGAAAACACAGGGATTATAGGGCAGAATGTGAAAATCTCCTTCGGATATGAGATAAAGGTGTCAAACAACTCCCGCTCTGAGGCGGATATTGAGGTCGTGGACCAGTTGCCGGTTTCCGAGGATGAGGACATCTCCGTGGAGAACATAAAGTTTGAGCCCGAGCCGTCCAAACGGGACAGAGATTTCCCCGGGCAACTTGTGTGGAAAGTCAAACTCAAACCCGGCGAGTCCCAAAAAATTCGGTTTGAGTTCAGCGTGAAATATCCCAAGGACCTCAAAATACAGGGATTGTGAGTCTGCGGGAAGGTTCAAAAAAAGTTTGCCAAGTCCACAGAACTTTTTATCTTAATTCACATTTTCAATTCAAACTTGGAGGGAGTAATGGTCCGTGATGATCTCTACTACACCAAGGAGCACGAGTGGGTTAAAGTTGAAGGGGATACCGCAATTGTCGGGATAACCGACTACGCCCAGAGCGAACTGGGAGATATTCTCTATGTTGAACTTCCGGATGTCGGGAAAACTGTATCCGCCGGCGATGTTCTCGCCACTGTTGAGGCTGTCAAGGCGGTGTCCGATGTCTATGCGCCTCTCAGCGGTGAGGTGATTGAGGTCAATGAGGCACTTTCCACCACACCCGAGGTCATCAACAAAGACCCCTACGGCGAGGGCTGGATGGTGAAAATCAAAATCTCCAACCCGGATGAGGTGAACCAGTTGCTTTCCCCGGCGGATTATCGGAATTTGATTGGGGAATAAAATTTTTTGAAACATTGCTGTCGGTTGCTTTGCCTTACAATCAAAAGCCCCGGAGGCGAAAATGTCTGATATACCATATCTCCCGCTCACCGATGCCGACAGGGAGAAAATTCTTCGGCGTCTGGGGATAGGCTCTGTCAAAGAACTTATTGACCGGGCTGTGCCGCCGGAGATTCAGTATAAGGGCAAACTCCCCATTCCCGATGGACTTTCATATCACGAGGTTGAGAAGGTGGTCGGGGAGTTGTCTGAGCAGAACTCTGCCGCCCGGATGAAAGTTTTTGCCGGTGGCGGCGCATATCAGATGTATGTTCCGGCGGTGGTGGACGAGATTTCCTCACGCCCGGAATTCTACACCGCATACACGCCCTATCAGCCCGAGGTGAGTCAGGGAACGCTGACGGCTATATTTGAATTTCAGTCAATGATTACCGCAATAACCGGGATGGAGATTGCCAACGCTTCTATGTATGATGGTGCCTCTGCCACTGCTGAGGCGGCGATTCTCTCCATCCATCGGACAAAGCGCAAAAAGATCTTGTATTCTCAGGGGCTCAATCCGCTTTACCTTGAGGTTCTGCGGACATATCTTCACGGCTTCGGCGCCGAACTTGTGCCGGTTCCGCTTGAGAAGGGCACAACCGAAGTCTCTGCGCTGGATAACCTGTTAGATGATTCTGTCGCCTGCTTTATCCTTCAGAATCCCAATTTCTTCGGCGTCGTTGAGGATGGTTTTGCATTTGCGGAGAAAATTCACAGTGTTGGGGCGCTGTTTGTGGTTGTGGTGGCAGACGCTATGAGTCTGGGGATACTGACCCCGCCGGGGGAATACGGCGCCGATGTCGTGGCAGGAGAGGCTCAGCAGTTCGGCAATTATCTCAACTTCGGCGGACCATATCTTGGATTTTTCGCCGCAAAGCGACAGTTTCTGCGTTCTATGCCGGGAAGAATTATCGGAATGACCGAGGATGTTGACGGCAGGCGTGGTTTTGTGATGGTTTTCCAGACGAGGGAGCAGCATATCCGCAGGGCACGGGCTACATCAAATATATGCACGAATCAGCAGTTGTGCGCCCTCAGGGCGACTGTATATCTGGCACTTCTGGGAGAGAGGGGATTCCGCCAAATTGCCCGGATTCTCCACGACCGGGCTCACTATATGGCGGAAAAACTGACCCAAATCCCCGGCGTTGAACTTATGTATGACGCCCC
>JAMOPH010000164.1 GCA_027064665.1 bacterium
AATCGGCACGCAGACTTTGGATGTGGTCAGGCATCTGGCGAGCAGGGTGAAAGTTGTGGCGCTTTCTGCCGGGCGCAATGTGGAACTTTTGAGCCGCCAGATTGAGGAGTTCTCCCCGCGGGTTGTAGGAGTTGCCAACTGCGAAGATGTGGACAAGATTTCGGCGAAATTCTCGCAGATTGAGGTTTTATGCGGCGATGAGGCGTTAGAAAAAATCCCTCAATTAGACGATGTTGATGTTGTGGTCAACGCCGTCGTGGGTTCTGCGGGGCTGTTGCCGTCGTGGTATGCGGTGGTCGCCGGGAAAAAACTTTGCACCGCCAACAAGGAATCGCTGGTGATGGCGGGGGAAATTCTTATGCGGGAGGCGAAATCCCGCGGTGCGGAGATTTTCCCGATAGACAGCGAGCACTCCGCGCTTTTCCAGGCGATGTTTTCGGGGAAAAAGTCCGAGATCCGCCGGCTGATTCTGACCGCATCGGGGGGACCGTTCTGGAACTATCCGGGTTCGTTAGATGAAATCACGCCCCAGCAGGCGCTGGCGCATCCCACCTGGTCTATGGGGGCGAAAATTACGATCGACTCGGCTACCCTGATGAACAAGGGACTGGAACTTATTGAGGCACATTACCTTTTTGATATCCCGCCCGAGCAGATTGATGTGCTGATTCATCCGCAGAGCATCGTACACTCAATCGTGGAATTTGTTGACGGGTCGCAGATTGCGCAGATGTCCTATCCGGATATGCGCCTGCCGATACAGTATGCGCTGACATATCCCGAGCGTTTGCCCTCGCAAATTAGATATCTTGACCTGTTTGATGTGGGCAAATTAGAATTCTATCGCTATAATCCCGAGAGATTTCCTGCTATTGAGGTGGCGAGGCGAGCACTAAATATGGGTGGAAGCGCCACTATTGTGCTAAATGTGGTAAATGAATTGGCGGTTTTGGCGTTTTTGGAGGGCAGGATTCGTTTTACGGATATAGTTAAGTATGTCGTTGAGGCACTTGAGGATATAAAAAATGAGCAAATTTTGTCAATAAATGATGTTTTCCGCATTGAGCAAGTAGCAAGAAAATGGTGGCGCAAAAAATCCCTTGACTTCTGCTGAAAGATGAATACATTTAATTTCAGAACAGACAGAAGAAGGAGGCAGCGATGAGGTCAGGCGCAATTTGTTTGTTTGTTTGTTTGTTTGTGATGGGGGTTGCGGTGGGAGTTGACCCGCAGTATGCGCTGGTTTCGGGGCTTTCGGTGGAGGATACCGTGAAGGGAAATTCCTCGTATGTCACTCCGTTAGGGGTAGTTGTTCCGCCTGAGAGTCTGATGAAAATTTCGGGAGAAAATCCTGTGGAGTATGGACTTTCGGTTGAACCTGACCTGGAGGAAACTATATGTAATGTTGCTTTGTGGCTTAAAGAAGAGAGCGATCCGGTTATATATACCGGAATGAAAACTGAAACGGGATGCACTGAGTTTCTGTGGGGGATATCCAAAGGTAACGCTGATAATATGCTTTACGGCGATGGGCGCGCGACCCACATAGATTTGGGTGTCAGTTGCACCACCGGGGTTGCAGGGGAAAATTATGAATACTGCACAGTCAGCGGAGGTTATGGCAATTTAGCGGGATATGAGGGAGCGACGGTTGCAGGCGGGCAGTTCAACAAGGTGAGGGGGAACAACGGCTTTATCGGCGCGGGACACAAAAACCGCATAGAGGACGCCGAAAACAGCGCGATAGCGGGAGGACTTTTGAACCGGATTTTCGCCACAGGAGACTCCTGCGAGGGAACAAGGGAACTTTCTCTGGAGGACCTTGAAGGGGATACCACCCTCGGTGAAGGGACAATTGAGGGTTTGAGAGCACTATATGGTGGCGGAGAAAAGTATGGCTATGATTTTATCGGTGCAGGCTCGGAGAATAAAATTTGCACAGGATATAACGGCATAGTTGCCGGTTCCAGCAATGAGATAAGCGGCTATGCGGGGTTCATCGGCTCAGGGATGAAGAACAGAGTTGAATCCGCCTATGGCTTTATTGGAGCGGGATATGGCAACTATGTCTCATCTTCCTACGCTTCTGTCGTAGGGGGTAGTTCCAATTCTGCCACGGGAATCAGCGCCGTAATATGCAATGGAGACCAGAACAAGGCTTCCAGCAATTATACTTTTGTAGGAAGCGGAAGGATGAATGAGGCGAATGGAATATACTCATCCGTGGTGGGTGGTGTTAGCAATATCGCAAGCGGGTTTTCTTCCTCCATAGTGGGAGGTAGCGGGAACAAAGCACAGGCTTCCTATAGTTTTGTGAGCGGTGGGACATCTAATAATGTAGGTTCCTCCTCAATGTATGGTTTCATCGGCGCTGGTCGTCAGAACACCGTTGATGGTATGGCCTCATCCATAGTTGGCGGCGGGAACAACTATGTGGATGGCGATTTCTCCATAATCGGCGGCGGATTTGCAGACACACTAAAAGGACCCTACAGCGGGATATTTTCGGGGTATAATAACAAAGCGGGCGATGGTTCAGACGACACCGCCGCGGTTATTCTGGGCGGAAGGGACAATAAAATTACCACAAAATATGGTGTTGTAGGGGGTGGAGCAGAAAACTCCGCCACGGATTCTTTCTCCGTGGTTGTTGGGGGGTATTCAAACCTGGCAGATGGGTCGATAGGATATTCGGAGGGACATCA
>JAMOPH010000165.1 GCA_027064665.1 bacterium
AATCTGCGGGCGCCCGGACTCCTACGGCGAGTGCGACATCTATGTCTCCTACAAGGAGGGCGAGACCTGGACCGAGCCGCAAAATCTGGGAAAAAATGTGAATTCTACCTGGTGGGATGGTCATCCGTCGCTGTCGCCGTCGGGGGACACGCTGTTTTTCGCCTCAAACAGATTCGGCGGTTTCGGCGGGATGGATATCTATTTCACCTACAAAACCGAAACCGGCTGGGCAAAAGCCAAAAATTTCGGATATCCCATAAACAACGCCCGGGACCAGACCTCGCCGTTTCTGCACATTGACGGAAAGACCCTGTATTTTTCCTCGGCGGGGCATGGCGGTCTGGGTGGTCTGGATGTGTTCTTCACCCGATACGACTCGGCGACCGGCAAATGGACCAAGCCGGTAAATTTAGGTCCGCCGATAAACACCTCGGGGAACGATTATTTCTTCTCCGTTCCCGGCGCCGGGGATTATATCTATTTCGCCTCGGACCGTCCCGGCGGATATGGCGGGTTTGATATTTATGCCTACCCGCTTGAGCAGTGGCAGAGACCGGGCGTTGTGGCAACTCTTGTGGGCAAGGTGGTTGATGCCGAGACCGGAAAGCCCGTGGCATCCGTGGTGACGATTGAGCGCCTCTCCGACGGCACGGTGGTCCAGACGCTTAGAACCGACTCGCTGACGGGGGAATTTTTCGCGGTCCTGCCGGCGGGACAGATTTATGGCATCTCCGTCTCCGCACCCGGATACGCCTTCGCATCGGAAAACTACGAAATCAAGATGGAGCAGGGATTCAACGAACTTCACCACACCTTCAAACTGCGTAGGATAGAGATTGGTTCAATAGTGTCGCTGGTCAACATATTCTTTGATTTCGGCAAATACGACCTTCGCCCCGAATCGGAGCCGGAACTGCAAAGAATTTATGACCTTATGAAAGAATATCCCGATATGAAAATAGAGGTTCAGGGATTTGCGGATTCTATTGGGTCAACGGAATTTAATCTCTTTCTGTCCCGGATGAGGGCGAAGGCGGTGAGGGATTGGCTGGTTTCCCACGGGATAGATTCGTCCAGAATTAGATATGTGGGCTACGGCGAGGAGGAACGGGGCGCAACCGAGGAGGAACTTCAAAAAAGCCGGCGGGTGCAGTTTAAGATTATAAGTCTTGGCGGGAAGGTTGTCCCGCAGAGGGATGAGATGCCCGAGCCGGTTTCCCCCGGCGAGAACGAAGAACTACCTCAAAAAGGCGGACCAGAGAAAAAACCCGGCGAAAAAGATACTTATAATCCGGGGAGTTCTCATCTTGGGTTTGACCTCGCTGACACAACTCTGTCCTTTGATGAATATAAAAGACTTCTGCAGGGTATAGATATAGACGAACTTGCGGATTCGCTTTTTGAGAGGTATATAGTTTCTGGCGACAAATACAGATTGGATGAGATGGCGAAGCGTCCCGTGGCGGTGAAGACTGCGGCGCTGGGATATCCTCAGGCGGCACGGGCGTTGGGAGTTGAGGGAGTTGTGCTCGTTGAGTTCGTTCTTGATACGCTGGGCAATGTGGTTCCGGGGAGCGCTAAAATAGTGAGGGCAATACCGCCGAAGGTGTTTGAGGGGGCAGCGATACAGGCTATATATCACTGGCATTATACCCCTGCTGTGGACAAAAACGGCAGGAAAATTCAAACGAAATGGCTTCAGGCGTTGATATTTAAGGCAAAATGAGGGGGAATTGTGGAAAAGTATTGGAGACCGGCTTTAATAGCTGGGACAGTTGGTGGTCTGGTATCGTCAATCCCTATAATAAAAGTTGCGAATTGCTGTGGTTTATGGGTGATATTGGCGGTGATATGGGCGGCATATATGTATAAAAACGAAAATGGCTATGTTGATATAGGACCCGGAGCGGCGCTGGGCGCCATCACTGGCGGAATTGTCGGATTTGTCAGCGGGTTTCTGTCGCTGGGATTTCGGGCTATATTGGGACCTCAGAATTACTATAGGTCTAAGGTTATGGATATTTATAATAAAGTGGGGGTGCCCGTTGAGAATGTCCCTACAGAGCAACTTACGAGCGCTAAGATGAGTATAATTAGCATTATAGTGGGAATAGTTGCTTCTATATTTGTCGGGGCGCTTGTGGGACTGATTATGGGCGTCATATGGCAGAAACCCAAAACGCCCCCCGCACCCTCGGGCAATGTGATTGATGCCGAGGCTACTGTGGAGGAGTCTCATTTTGAAAACTCACAGGAGTGAGATTATGACGGATAGAAAACCAAAAGTGTTTCTAACGGCATTGCTTTCCGGGATTTTGGCAGGGATTGTATCGGCGACTCCTTATTTCTCTGCGCTGAACTGCTGCTGTTTCTGGTTTATTCTGGGCGGATTCTGGGCGGGATTTATTATATGGAAGGAGAGCGGGAATCTGCCCGTTGGCACAGGCATCGGCACCGGCTTTCTGACCGGGATTTTTGCCGCAGTGGTGTATTCTGTCTTGAGCACCATCCTTTTTTCCCTGTCCTCGGAGTCCACACTTGCGCAGATGCGGGAAATTCTATCTCAAATGAATCAGGATATTCCCCCCGAATTCGTTGAGGCGATGGAGCAGTTAGTTCAGTCGCCGGTTGTGGCATTTGTGTCAATTTTTGCCTTTAGTATTTTAGTGGCTTCGCTGGGAGGTCTTCTCGGTGGTCGTG
>JAMOPH010000166.1 GCA_027064665.1 bacterium
GCACTGGTGAAAAGTGTAATAGTGCGTGGGGTCAATCGCATCCCGGCGATAACACCTCCCCGGAACAATGACCCTGATGGGGGGCTTGTGAGTCTCCATCACCCTTATCTGCACCGGCGAGGTCTGGGTGCGCAGAAGATATCCGGGCTTGGGAAGATAGAAAGTGTCCTGAATGTCCCGTGCGGGATGGTCCTCGGGGGTGTTGAGGGCATCAAAGTTGTAGTATTCGGTCTCAATCTCCGGTCCTGAGGCGACGGAAAAGCCCATCCCGTAGAAAATCTCAATAATCTCCCGCATAACCGTCCGGATGGGGTGAAGACCGCCCAGCAGGGGCTTTCTCCCCGGAAGGGTGACATCAAGTTTGGGTGAACGCTTTTTTTTCGGCGTGGCGCCGGCGAAAATCGCCTCAAGGGTCTTTTTCGCCTCGTTGGCGATTTTGCCAGCCTCAGGGCGGTCCTGAGGGGGCAGTTGCCCTATGGACTTCATCAAAGCGGCAAACTCGCTTTTGCGCCCCAAAAATTTGGGTCTGAGTTGAGCGAGTTTTTCGGCATCCGCCCCCTCAGCGGCACGCCTTGCCTGTTCAATTATCTCGGCAAATTTCTGCCTGAATTCGTTGAGTTCCATAATCACGCATTCTCAAGCGCAGTCTTGACGATTTTGGAGAACGCCGCCGGGTCCTCCACAGCCAGAGTTGCAAGCATCTTGCGGTTTATCTGGATATTCGCCTTTTTGAGGGCATTCATAAGGCGGGAGTATGTGGTTCCGTTCTGCCGTGCGGCGGCGTTGATTCTGACTATCCACAGGCGGCGGAAATCGCGCTTGCGAAGTCTGCGGTGCTCATACTGGAACTGCCACGCCCTCTCAACCACCTCACGGGCGGTGCGATAAAGACGGTGCCTTCCGCCGAAAAAGCCCTTCGCCGCCTTCACATACTTCCTTCTCTTCCGATGTGCCGGAACTTTTGGTATCGCTCTCATAGTTCACCTCCTTCGCCGAACTCTCAGGCGGGAAAAACTCCTCTTTGGTGCCTGAGTTTCAGCCTCTAAGTTTAATTAAAACGAATACGGAAGCATCCTTTTGACCTTGCGGGCATCGCCCTTGGCAAGCACCTGCTTCTGCCTGAGGCGCCGCTTG
This sequence comes from bacterium, assembly GCA_027064665.1. Lineage (GTDB taxonomy): Bacteria > UBP14 > UBA6098 > B30-G16 > B30-G16 > JAMOPH01. The sequence goes on from JAMOPH010000166.1 coordinate 1,135, forward strand.
GTATTCGCCCTCTTTTTGCGCTTGAAGTGAATTTTGCCGGCGTGATACGCCATAACCTTCCCGGTGCCGCTCACCTTGAACCTTCTGCGCACCCCTCTCTTTGACTTAATTTTAGGCATCTATATTACCTCCATCATTTATTTCCTTTTGACCGGGACCAGTTGAAGAACCATAAACCTCCCCTCAAGTTTTGGTCCCATCTCAACCTTTGATAAGTCCTTTGTATCCTCCACCAATCTATCAAGAAGTTGCTTCCCCAATTCCTTGTGTGTAATTTCTCTTCCCCTGAACATAACAGACACCCTGACCCGGTGCCCCTCCTCCAAAAATTCCCGTATGTGCCTGAGTTTTACCTGATAATCGTGTTCACCTATTCGTGAGGTGAACCGGATTTCCTTCATCTGACTGCCGATTTGTTTCTTCTTGGCTTCCTTTTCCTTCTTTTTCAGTTCGTAAAGATATTTGCCATAGTCCATAATTTTGCAGATGGGCGGATTTTCGTTTGGGGCGATCTCCACAAGGTCAAGATCCATTGAGTATGCCTTCTCCAGTGCTTCCTCCGTGGGCATAACACCTAAAAACTTCCCGTCAGGACCGATAACCTTCACTGTCCGAACCCGAATTCTTTCGTTTGCTCTCGGACGATTTTTGAACGCACTTCTCCCGCTTTTTGGAAAACGCACCTTACTCCTTTCGGTTTAGTTGTTCACAAGCAACCAAAAAATAAACCATCACAACCCTGTCAACAAAAAATCTCCCAAAACCTGCGAAAATCGTTTATCCAAAATAAGGTTGCATAAAATAAAATCAAGGGCTATTTATAAAAATTGATGGAAAAAGGCAAAAAGGAGGGAAAGGATGAGAACCATCAAAGCGGCTGCAGTTCTGGGCGCATTGGTGGGATTTGTGCTGGCACAGATGCCATCGCAGATGCCCCCTATGATGCCGATGGTGTTCAATCCGTTTTTCGGGCTGACGCCCCCCGGAAAGGAAAAGGAATTCAAAATCGGTTCGTGGGCAGAATACAAAATCACAAACATCGACAAAAATGCAAATTTCCCCCCACAGATGAAGATCTCCATAGTTGGCAAGGAAAAGCGGGAAGGAAAGACTTACTACTGGATGGAAATGGAGATCCGCAACTCCAACGGAGACCACGATATAGTAAAATATCTGACAAACTTTGACAAACAGGATACCTCATCTTTAAGGACAATCTCTGTGATCTTCAAGCACAACGACGAGCAGGCAATAGAATATGATATGTCCCCCTCGCAGATGTCGGAGATGATGAGATATTCCCGCCAGGGGGAGCCAGACCAGACAGAAAAGACTCCAGAGCCGGAAGCGGAAATCAAAACAGAAACCGAGATCATCAAAGTGCCGGCGGGATCGTTCAAGTGCAAACACTATAGTGTGGAAACGGAGAAAGGGAAAAATGAGGTGTGGTTCAGCGACGATGTTCCGGTTATCGGAGCGGTGAAGATGAAGTCCCCTGAAGCCGAGGCTGTGCTGATCAAATACGGAAACGAAGGCGCAAAATCGGCGATCACCGAAACC
>JAMOPH010000167.1 GCA_027064665.1 bacterium
GGTGATAAATGTGAAAATCTCCGACCTGCACACCGATGTTGGGTTTGTCAGGTTCATCGGCAAGGGGAACAAAGAGCGGCTGGTCCCGATCGCAGAAAGCGCAATCTACTGGGTGCAGCGATACCTCCGAGACGGAAGACCTGCGCTTGCAAAACCGTCATCGGGGGGATATATTTTTCTGAACAACCGCGGCGGCAAACTCTCGCGGATGGGGATATGGAAAATAGTCCGCAAATGGGCTGAACACGCAGGGATAGAAAAGCCGGTTCATCCGCACACGCTGCGGCACAGTTTTGCCACCCATCTGCTTGAGGGCGGCGCCGATATAAGGGCGGTCCAGCAGATGTTAGGACACGAAAGTATCGCAACGACACAGATTTACACAAATGTCTCAAGAGAATGGATTTACGAAATTTATCACAAATATCATCCGCGAAAATAGGGGTTTTGATAATACTGCTTGTCGTCTCGGCGGGGGCGCAGTCCTTATTTTTGCTTCCCGAGGAGGAGGGCTCACCGCTTAAGGGGAATTTTTCCTACCGCTTCTTCCGGCAGGACACTTTGGTGCGGGTGGAAATCCCCGTTCAGTTGAGCAACAACGCCCTTCAATTTGTCAGGGATGGCGCAAAATACAGGGCGCGGTTCAAACTTTCCATCGCGGTCTATCGCAAAAAGGAACTTATATACTCCGACGAGTTCTCCGACAGCGTGGAGGTGTCAAAATACGAATACACAAACCTGTCCGAGCCGTGGTTTGCGGGAAAATTTTCTCTAACTCTGCCCAAGGGGAAATACCAGATATACCTCGTCCTTGTGGACCTCAACTCCCGCCAGAAAGCCACCGCAAAGTTCAAAATCAAGGTGCCGAACCCAAAGAGCATAAAAATTTCCACCCCCTGGTTTTTCGTTCCCGAAAGCGACTCACTTATTCTGACGGACAAAATCCCCGTCCTGTGGGACAGTCTGGGCGTGATGGCGGAGGTGTATGACATCCCCGAAAGCGCAGGCGTTGAACTGGAAATAGTCGGCGTAAGATACAAGCCCCGGGATTATCCGGGGAAAATTGTGGAAAAGGACGGCGGAAAATTTGCGCAGGCGTTTTTCCCCATTGACAGTATGCCCGGCGGGGAGTATGAGGCAAAACTGACCCTCTATTCGCCAAGCGGCTCAAAAATCGCCCGGGCAAAGACCGATTTCACCCTCATTCAGACGCCGCAGTCTATGATAAAATATCACTTTGACGAACTTATGGACCAACTCAAACTCATCGCCAACCCATCGGAGATAAAGGAACTTGAGAACACCGATTCTTCCTCGCGCGATTCGGTGTGGGCGGAATTCTGGAAAAAGCGCGACCCAACACCCAACACCGAATACAACGAGGCAAAGGAGGAATTTTTCCGCAGGGTACAATATTCCAATCAGCATTTCGGCACGCCATACCGCCCCGGATGGAAATCCGACCGGGGGCGAATCTACATAACATACGGTCCCCCCGATGAGATAGAACGCCATCCCTTTGAGCCGAATTACTACGCCTACGAGATATGGTATTACTACTCCCTCGGGATAGCATTTGTGTTTGTTGACGAGGACGGCGACGGGGACTACAAACTCCGCGAGACCAGATAACCCTCCCAAATTCCCTTGCCTTTGACGGGATTTTTATTTTCTTGAGAAAACTGGTAGAACCAATCAAACAAAGGGGGAGTTATGGCGGAAAAGTATTACAACTACATCGGCGGCGAGTGGGTAGAATCCTCCAGCGGCGAGACCTTTGAGAACATCAATCCCGCCAACCACGACGATGTGGTGGGGATATTCCCGCTGTCCACCGCAGAGGATGTGAAAAAGGCGGTTGAGGCGGCGAAAAAGGCGCAAAAAGAGTGGGCGGCGCTTCCCGTTCCCGAGCGCGCCAAAATCCTGGGCAGAGCCGGCGACATTATGGTTGAGCGCAAGGAAGAATTAGCCCGCCTGGAAACCCGCGAGATGGGAAAAATTATGGCGGAAACCCGCGGCGATGTCCAGGAGGGAATTGACACTCTCTATTACGCCTTCGGCGAGGGAAGAAGACTTTTCGGGATAACGACTCCCTCCGAACTGCCGAACAAGATCGCCTACACCACTGTTCGCCCCGTGGGGATTGCCGGGCTGATTACGCCCTGGAACTTCCCGATGGCGATTCCGTGCTGGAAGATGGTTCCGGCGCTTTTGCTTGGGAATGCGGTTGTGTTCAAGCCGGCGCACGACACTCCAGCCACCGCAACCGAACTGGTGAAAATCCTGATTGAGGCCGGCGTGCCCGAGGGTGTGGTCAACCTCGTTCACGGAACGGGGAAAGTCGTCGGCGAGGCTATCGTTCAGCATCCGGATATCGGCGTGATATCGTTCACCGGGTCGGCGTCCATCGGCGCGCACATATACTCCGAGGCGGCAAAGCAACTCAAAAAGGTCTCCCTTGAGATGGGCGGCAAAAACCCGATGATAGTTATGGACGACGCCGACTTGGACCTTGCGCTTGAGGGCGCGCTCTGGGGCGCCTTCGGAACCACCGGTCAGCGCTGCACCGCAACATCACGCCTGATTCTCCACGAAAAAATCCACGACAAATTCCTTGATATGCTGATTGAGCGCGCCAAACAACTCAAGGTCGGCAACGCCTACGAGGACGAAACCGTGGATATGGGACC
>JAMOPH010000168.1 GCA_027064665.1 bacterium
CGAAAAATTGTCCGATGGAACGCCGACAATTTCGGGATGATTTTCCAGAAAACTGCGCCCGCAACGGCGGGCATCATCATCGCTTTGGGGAACAATTCCCGTCTCAATTGGTCTGGAGACCAAAAGCACAAGATTTTTCCCGACAGGGTCAATTTTCGCCGCAATTGGATGTTCTATTTTCAGCGAATCTACAAATTTTGCCGGGGCGTCAATCGGCGCCGGATAATGAATTTTTATCTGCTCCACACCGGCATCATATGGGGCGAAAGCAAACACCAAACTCGCCAGAATGACAGAGACCAAAAATATTCTCATTTTTCCCTCCTCCAATTATCAATATATTATGCTTCTGTTGTTCTAAATTGCAATCATTTTTCTATGAGCGATGGAAATTTCACATATCCCTGCGAGAGAGTGTGCCCGCTGGGGATTGATATTGCCGTCTTTATGGAGTTTGTTAAAAATGGTGCTTTCGGTGAGGCGTTCGGAAAAATTGTTCTGGATAATCCCTTCCCGGCGGTGGTGGGAAGAGTGTGTCCCGCCCCGTGCGAACGGGAATGCGCCTCTGCGAACAATGGCAATCCCGTGCCGATAAGGCATCTTGAGAGATTTGTGGGCGACCACGCATACAGCCACGGGCTTTTGCTCCCTGCCCCGGAAAATGAGTTGGAGATTTCCGTGGGGATAGTCGGCGCCGGGGCAACCGGACTTTCGGCGGCGTATTTTCTCCGCCGGATGGGAATCCAGACCACAATCTACGACTCTATGCCCCGTCCCGGCGGCACAATGGCTTATCTGATTCCATCGTTCCTTCTGCCGAGGGATGTCCTGTTCTACGAGATTATGCGCCTTGAAAAAATCGGCGTCAGGTTTGAGGACAGGGTGTGTCTCGGGAAAGATTTTTCCCTCGCCGAAATCAGGGGGAAACACGATGCGGTTTTACTCGCCGCAGGCTGTTCCAAAACTGAACTGCCCAAAATCCCCGGGAGAAAAAGCGCTGGCGTGATGACCGCCGCCGATTTTTTGAGAAAATATCACTCCGCCGCCCTTGATATAAAAATCTCCGGCGCAACAGAATCGGTGGTCGTCGGCGAGGACAGATGGGCGATTTTTGCGGCAAGGCTTCTGCGAAGACTTGGCGCCGGCGTGAAAATTGTTATCAAAAACTCTGCGCAGTCTCTTCCGCCGCAGATTAGAAAAGTTCTCGCCGACGAACAGATTGAGATAATAGATTCCGCCGCCGTGACCACGATTTTCTCGCAGGGCGGCAAGGTGGTTGGTCTGCGGTGCGTGAAAATGTCTTCCACAGAGGGCGCTTTCTCCTCCGTTCCGGATTCCGGGTTTGAGATTGAGTGTGATTTCGTCTGCTTTTCCGCCCGCCGCCAGCCGGATTACTCAATTCTGGGCGAGGCGAAAGACCTGCTCAAGTTCACCCCGTCGGGAAAATTAGATGTGGACAGCAATTTCTCCACAAATATCTATGGCATTTTCGCCGCAGGGGAGTTCGTGTTCGGCGAGATGCCCGTGGTGTATTCTATGGCGCAGGGGAAAGCGGCGGCAATCTCAATCGCTCAATTTCTGGACATCTCGCCGCCTGCAGGGATGACCCGGTTAGCGCCTTTTCAGTATAAGTCGCAAAATTATACTTTGTCCCCGGCGCCGCAGGAAACGATATTGTATCGTCAAATTCAATCTTGTGTCGGGGATTTCGGCGAGATTGCCCTCGGCTTTGACGAGGCAACCGCCGTAGAACAAGCCCGACGATGTGCGTGCACGAAAAAGGAGTGAGATATGAAAAGGGCAGTTTCCCTCATCGCTGTGGGACTTTTTGCGCTTGGGATAACTTTCGCCGGCGGAATTTCGGTCTCGCCCAAAAAGGTCGGGATTGAGGGGGCATCAATCTCCTGCCGGGAGACGCCGTTTGTTGCGAGGGTGTTTTTCCCCTCCGGCTCGGATGCGGTTGACCCCGCCTGCGAACCTGTGCTCAAGGAACTCGCCCGCCGAATCGCCGACAATCCCGATGCAATCGTTGAGATACGGGGATATTATCACATCGCCGGGGATGGCGCCGCCGGTTCCCCGCAACTTGCCGCAAAGCGGGCAGAGGCGGTCAGGAACAGACTCATCTCCTACGACAACTCAATCGCCAAAAGGGTTCTTGTCCAGCCGGCGACGAGACCCTCGCAGTGCTACCGTGGGCAGGACGGCTCCCTTGACCCAAAAATTCAGGCGGAGAACCGCCGGGCAGAGATTTCTGTGCGCCTTTCCGAGCCCGCCACGAAAAAGTTCGGCACCTACGACCCCGGCGAAATCGTCAGGGCGCTTGACTCCTCCGGCGACCTATACCGGTTCGCACGCCTCGTTGAGGACAACCCGCTGTTTTTCATCCTCATAACTGTCGCAAGCGCCGACAAAATTCCCGCCGCCGCAAAAATCAGGGCGAAACTGGGCAAAAAGATAAAATCCCCGGCGGCAAGGCAGAGAATTTTTGTCGCCTGGGGCGATATTGACGCCAATGTTGAGATTGCCGTCTCGCCGATTTGGGTGATAACAAAACCCTTCCGGCAGGCGGATGTTCGTGGGGAACTTTCCGCCGATGCGGTCAAAATCTCCGGCGGGGATGCCCAAATCGTCGGGGTTTACGCCGGCGATGGCTGTTTTGTCGCCCCGGCGGCGAACGAGTGGAA
>JAMOPH010000169.1 GCA_027064665.1 bacterium
CACCAGAGGGTGCGTGCCCTTGGTGTCGCCGACCCTGGTGGTGAATGTGAACTTCCGGGTGTCCGGCGCCCAACGAATCACGGGAACTCCACGGGTTTTCTCAAGGTTCTCGCCGTTGGTCTCTATAACCTCCTCCCCTAACGAACCAGTGAACAGATAATACGGCGCACATTCGCAGTTCTCATCACGAATCAACCCGGCGTCCTCGGGTCTGTCAAAGGTGAATTTCACCTCACCGCAGAGTTTCCCGTCCTTCTCATAAAGGCGCTTTTCGGTGACCTTGAAGTTTTTGTTCTGCTCCTCAAATGCCGTGCCCTCAAGATATTCGTCAATCAGGGTCTGGAAGTCCTGCAGGGAGACATCCTTTTCGTCCTCATCCTGCGAGAGGATGTTTTCATATATAATTTTTCCCTCGCCGGAGCCGTCCTTATGGAGTTTGAAATAGTAAATCTTTTTCTCCACAGTCAAGCAGCCGGAGAAAATTAGAGCACCTATGAAGGCAAAAGCCACAAAATGCACTAATTTTCTCATTTTCACCCCCTGTTTGTTATTTATGCCCCAGAAATTGCACAATCACAGAAAAACTACTCTTCTCGGATGGATTTTCCACTCTTTCGGGGACGACCTCAACCTCAATGTCGTGCTTTTCAAACCAGTTGGCAAGTTTATTATTTTTAATTCCGGCGGAGATGCAAAGTTGCTGGGAGAGGATGCCCCATAATCTTTCGCCTTCCGCCTGTGCCAGAGAATCGCTTGTAGATTTGGCGGATATGGTCAACTTGCCGCCGCCGTCAAACTCGGCAAGATGCCTTATAACACCTGATATATACCACAAATCCGCTCCGAAAACAGCATCATTTCTTTTGTCCATCGGTTTTTTTAGAGTGAAATTGAAGATAAACGAGAAAGAATCCGAAAAATCTATGGAGAAATTTGGCTGATTCTCGGGGAATCCGACTTCACCAAGATATAAATTGAGCGTATACTCGCCGGGCATAATTAAAATACTGTCAAAAGTGCACACCATATTTGAGTCATTATTTGTAAAAATTTCCATCGCTGGAAGTGATATATAATCCATAAGGGAGACAAATATTTCATTTGGCACCACCGACAATCCCGAAATCTCTATGCCAAGCGAACACGATGGCGCCGGAGTTACCCAGGCGATGGAATCCACTCCCGGCGACCACAGAGCGGGAACAAGTTGAACCTCGGCATAAGGAAGTTTTTCGCTATATCGTTTATCTGCGATATAAAGCCCGAATTGTGAATCAAAATTTTTACCAACAGCATCAACAATTTTATCCCGCAGGTAATCAAGCCATTTATATCCGGTCTCATCGGACGGAAAACCATAGCCCACCACAACAACACGGACATCAGGATTGTTAGAAAGAATTTTTTTCAACATCGGAGATATGTCATTTATAATGCTTTTATATGACCTTCTCCAGTATGGTGGGCGCTCTCGTGGATAAAACTTCCTTGTTTTATAATCATTCCACAGAATTTCTAATTCAACTCTGGGGTCATATATTGAAGAAGTGTCCCGAAGCGGTTTATCATACACATACGCACTGTCTATCACCACCCTATTGGCGACCGACGGAAACCTAAAGGAAATCAATTTGAAGACAGTGATGGCACGCTTGGTGGCAAGTTCTATCCCCTTCGTAGGAGATAATATATCGTCATATTTGGGAGAATAATATCCCCGCAAACGCAACACTGCATCAGGATTCCGCTCAAGAAAACGACCATATTTATCAATTATGGAGCCAATTACTTCGCTATCTGGCTCAGAACTTTGGATATCAAAATATATGACATCTTCAACAGGGACAAAAGATACACCTTCAGAAAATCCAGCGGGAAGTTGACACTTTTCTCTATCCAAATTGACCGTGATTTCCACCGCGCTATCTGACACCTCAAACTGGGCACAGGATATGCCGAAAAGTAAAAATATCAAAATCCACGATTTAACGCCCCCTCGCATATCTAATTCCTCTCCTGCACTATAAGTTTATAAAACTCCGGGCGCCTGTCATCAATCAGATTGTTCCGAGATGTTATATCCTTATCAAGGGCTTCGGCAGGGTCTATTTCCACAACCCTAACCGTCTCCTCATCGGGACCCGCCTCAGCCAGAATCTCCCCCCTTGGAGAATATATCACACTTTTTCCGGTAAATGTCAATGAAATTTCGTCCAAGGTCTCGGTTCCGATGCGGTTTGCCACGACTATGAACATCCTGTTCTCCACCGCACGGGCAAAACTCGCCCTCTGGCAATACGGCAGAACGAGATTTGTCATATGCAAAATCACCTGCGCCCCCTTGAGCATCAAAACTCGGTAGGATTCGGGGAAAATCCAGTCAAAGCAAATAAGCATCCCAAACCTGACGCCGCCGAAAACGAAGGTGTCAAATCCCAAATTTCCCGGCTCAAACAGAAGTTTCTCCCTGTCAAAAAGGTGCACTTTCCGATAGAGGACGAACTCCCCGTCGGGCTTTACGCTTATGGCGGAGTTATACAGTTTCCCCTCCTCGCCGATTTCGGGGAAACCGCCAGCGACAAGGGCATTTTTGGTGCGTGCCCAGCGAAACATAGTCTCATACACCGGTCCCTCGCCGGCGGGTTCAGCCACCTTTCTCACCGAATCCCTGTCGGGGAAAAG
>JAMOPH010000170.1 GCA_027064665.1 bacterium
AAGGGGAATGAGAACAATCAATAATTTACGATAGAAGGGGGCAATGTCTATGAGGCGTGTTAGTTTAATAGGGATAACGATTGTGGTGTTTGCCGGGGTGATTTTCGCCCAGTTCGGGCAAGCGGGTGATTTTCTCAGGTTCGGCGCTGGAGCGAGGTCTCTCGCTATGGGAGGGGCATACACCGTTCTGGCGAAAAACGCCGATGCCCTGCTGTATAACCCCGCTGGCCTTGCCGGCACGGAGCGATGGGAACTCTCGCTGACACACGCCCAGTTGTTTATGGATTCCCGCTATGATTTCGTCTCGTTCGCCTATCCCCTTGACCTCAAAAGCGGCGTGGGAATTGCTGTTGCGGATTTGGGCGTGTCGGATTTTGACAAGCGGGACCAGTTCGGCACCTCGGTGGGAACTTTCGGAATGCACAACCTTGCAGTTATCGCCGGGTATGGAAGATGGATTATGGAGCGCAAACTTCGGGTCGGGGCGTCCGCCAAGGCGCTGATGACCTCTATGGACGACAAATCCGCCTTCGGTTTCGGCGGTGTTGATGTGGGCGTGATAACCAAGGATATGTTCAGAAAATTCCGTTTTGGCGTGGCGGTTCAAAACCTTGGGGCGCTGGATGTCGCCGGCGACAAACTTCCGATTACAATCCGCGGGAGCGTGGGATACCGCGCTATGAGGAAACTGTATCTTCTTGCGGATGTTGAACTTGCCGGCGGGGCGTTCAAGCCCAGAGTGGGTGCGGAGTTCCAGTTGAACCGATTTCTCACCGTGCGCGCCGGATACAATATGACCGAAATCACCGCCGGAGTTGGTATCGCGCTGGACCGCCTTATGTCCTCGCTCAACAGATACGGCAATCCGGTTCTGGACTACAGCGCGGGGATAATGAACCCGTTGGGGAACGATTTTGCCAGAGTGTCTTTGACTTTGCGCGGTCCGGACAAAACGCCGCCTCCGCCTCCGCCTAAAGAATCCATCTGCGACCACCTGAGCGAATACGAGGGCGCCCTCAACAAGGATGGTCTTGTGGGCGCCAAGGCAAATGTGCTTTTCGGATACTGTAATTTCATCTACGAGAGCGTTGAGGCTCCGCTGTCCTCGGACCCGAACCTCAAATCTGCCTATGAGTATTTCAACGAGGCTTATGAGGGCAAGTTCGGCAAAAACTGGGCGCAGGCAATCCTGACCACCGAGGGCGCAAACGAGGTGTTCAACCAGAAAATCCACTATATGTATGCCGAATCCAAGATGAACAAGGAGCCCATCAGCGAGGAGACCAAAAAACTGATTCAGGACCTGATTATGCTCGGCGGAGACAGCACTCAATACGATGTCCGGCTTCAGTATGATTTGGCATATACCTACGAGGTTCTGGGATATCTTGACAGCGCTAAAGAACTTTATTCCAAGATTGCCTCGCGGCAGGAGTTGGTTGGCAAGCCGATAAATGCGCTTGCGCTGTATCGTCTGGCGTATTTGCTGCGTGAGGCGGACCCCGACAGTGCCATCAAACTTCTTGATAAGGTCGTGCGCACTTTCCCATGGGGATTCTACGACGAGCACGGGGAAAGGGTTTCATATCCGATGTTCCCGAAGTATAAGGACAATATGCTCGCCGACGATGCGCTTCTGCTGATGGGGGATATCTATATGGCAAAGGGCGGACCGGAGAACACCCGCAAGGCTGTGGATGCCTATTTGGATGTGTTGCTGTTCTATCCGAATGCGGAAAAGGCGAACCTGAAGGCAGCGGCAGAGCGCGCCGCCAACGGATATGAAACTCTGGGGATGACCGAAGAGGCATCACTTATGCGCCAGCGCGCCGGAAGCATTTGATTTGCCGAAGCGAGAATTGAAATATGAAAGTTGTGGGCAAAATCGCCGTCGTTGTGCTGTTGTTTGATGCGCTCTTTGGAATAGGTTTGGATGATTCCCTGTGGGTCCACATTGAGGACCTCAAGCCGGGGATTGAAGCGGGCAGGGTGAAACTGCAGGTGCAGTGGGCGGTCTATGCCAGTTCGAAATTGGACAGTTTCTACGGGGATTGGTATCTGGTTGAGGACACTCATTTTGTGTATGTCGCTCAATGCGCCACGGACAGTTTGTTCAAGCACATAGTTGAGGCGGACACAGTTGAGGCGAACAATGTGGTTTTTTCGGGGCTGGAGTTTGACAGAACTTACTATCTGCGTGCAGGTGTAGTGGGAGCGAAAAACCCGGCGAAAAGCGATTTTGCCACGGGGGGATATTTCAAAAAGTTCTCGGCTATACGAGCCAAACGGAGGGTGCAAAGACAAAGGGAATTGTGGTTGACCCTCGCGGGCGGTGTGGCAATGATTGGAATCGGAGTGGTTTTTATAACAATTGCGGGGAAAACAGGAAAAATGGAGAATGATGAGGTTCAGAATTCTTAAATATTTGGTGCTTGCGGTGTTGATGCTGGTGAATGGGATTGTTCTGTGCTGGGCGGACGGTGAAAAAGATAATTCGAATCTCAAGGATTCGGTGCTGGTGCATCTTGTGGATGCCAAAGAGGGGACGGGATTGGATGGTAATCTTCAGGTGACCCTGTGGTGGAAGGTATTTGTTAAAAAGTATGACCCACAAACCAGTGAATATGGCGATTGGTTTCAGATAGATGATTTTAAGGGGAGATTTGAAGTTTTGAC
>JAMOPH010000171.1 GCA_027064665.1 bacterium
GGAAAATCCCGCTTTTGATATACCGCATTGGGTTGGCAAAGCAAATTGGAGAAGGCGGCGCAGGGATTGAGGAACTTGCCCGCAACCGCCGACGCACAATCTATGCCGAGGTGGCGAACAAATACGGCGCAAAGGTCGCTCTGGCGCACACCGCCGACGATGTGGTGGAGACATTTCTGTTCAACCTCTTCCGGGGCTCCGGAATTCGGGGTCTTGCGGAGATGGAACCCAAAAGCGAGTTTATCATCAGACCGATCCTGAGAGTGTGGCGGCGTGATGCACGGCGGTTTTTGATGCAGAACAAAATCCCGTGGCGTGAGGACACCTCAAACCGGGACCTCAGGTTCTCCCGGAACAAAATTCGCCACAGGATAATCCCCGATATCGTGGCAAATTTCGGTCCGAAAAGCGTTGAGCATATCCGTGATGCCGCCGCAATGCTTCGGATGACCCGCCGAACACTTGAGCGCTTTCTCCATCAGCATTTTGAGGAAAGTCTTGCGGGCAGGTTTGACGGCATAGTGGTATTTTATGCCGATAGGGTCCTTGAGGACCCGTTCACCTTCGGCGAGATGCTCCGCAGGGCGCTTGAGATGCTCGGCATCGGGCTGAAGGGCTTTTCAAACGAGCGGGTGGACAATCTTTTCCGCCGCCTGTTGGATGCCCGCCCGGACCAGAAGTTTATGGTCTATGGCGGAGCGTTCGCCATCAGAATCGGCAAGTTTTTGATAATAGGGCACAGTGAGCCTATGCTCGTCCACAGAGCGTCAATTGAGCCGGGGGAGACCATCGTCCTTGACAATGATTTGGGCGAGATTGAGGCGGAACTTGTCCCGCCGCCGGCGGATTTCTCTAAAAAACCCCCCAATGAGGCTTACATCTCCTACTCCGGCGAGAAAATTTTGATTGCACCCTATTCGGAAGGCATTTACTTCCGTCCGCTGGGGGGAGTCTCTATGAAACTGTCATCGTTTCTGAAAAAGCGTGGGATTCCGGCGATTTTCCGCAGAGGGATTCCGCTGGTGTTTGTGGGGCGGCAACTCGCCTGGGTGGCGGGAACAGAAATCTCCGAGCAGTTCAAAATCACCGGCGGCGAAAAGACAGTGCTCAAACTGACCTGGCGAGGGGAATTCCCCCGTCTCCTTTCTGTGATTACAAAATCGGGGCGCAGGGCAGGATGAACTATATCGTTCAAATCGCATTTCTGGCGGTGCTGCTTTTGCTTTCGGCTATGTTTTCAGGGTCGGAGACTGCGTTTTTCTCAATATCGCCTATGCACCGCCAGCGGATGAGGTTTTTGGGCGACAGGCGCTCACGGATAACGCTGAAACTTCTAAAACGCCCGGCACGCCTTTTAGTGGGAATTCTCACCGGGAATACAATTGTCAACATCACCGCCACCGCCTTTATGACCGGATTTGTGGCTTCGGTGGCTCCGGGCAAAGGCGCAGAATACACAATCCCCATAATGACGGCGCTTCTGCTTCTGTTTGGCGAGATAACGCCAAAAATTATCGCCGCCCGGTGGAACATAGTGTTCGCCCGGGCGACCGCAGAGATTCTGAATGTCCTTTTCACCATAATGTCGCCGATTATAGTGCTTCTGGAGAAAATCAGCGCCCTTTTTGCACCGACGCTGTTCTCACAGGAGGAACTGACCGAGGCTGACCTGCGTGCTACAATTGACCTTATGCGCCGCAGCGGCGAGTGGAATCCCGAAATCATCGCCGCTATGGTCGGAACGCTTGAACTGGACAGAATACCCATAAAACGGTTTATGATTCCCCGGGATGAATGGACTGTGTCCGATGTCGGCGCAACCGCCGGGGAGATTAGAAAACTGTTCCGCCGCCGCAAAACCGATGTGGTGGTCATTGTGGACGGCGAACAGATTGCCGGAATTGTGGAACCCAAGGATTTGGTCGGTGTCGCCGACGACGAGCCGGCGGATATTGCGGGAATTCCGCCGGTGCTTATGCATCACAATACCTCGCCCAGCACTCTGCTGAACACCTTGATTGGCACGGGAATCCGCTGGGTGGTCATAGTTGACGATGACGAAAAGCCCCTCGGGCTTGTGGGCATTGAGACGATTTTTGCGGCGCTGATATCGGAGGAGACCACGGGGGAGGTCAATGGCTAATCTGGTGGTGATAATACTGGGGCTTGCGCTGGCGGCGTTTTTCGCCGGGACAGAGACGGCATTCGTGTCAAGTTTGTATCGCAAATCCACCGGGCTGGTGGAATGGTGGCGCCGCCGCCCGGAGAGACTTCTGGCTACCACCCTCGTTGGCACAAATATCGCCGTGGTCACCGCAACATCAATCGCCACAGAACTCGCCATCAAAAAATGGGGTCCCCACGCCGAGGCGTATGTCACAATCCTGATAAGTGTCATCGGGCTGATTTTCTGCGAGGTGATTCCAAAATCCGCCGCACTGCGCTACGCCCCGGTCTGGACGCGCAAAACCGCACCGGTGCTGTATTTCTTCCACATAATCCTTTTCCCCGTGGTGGAGATAATCAACGCCTTCTCCAGCGTGGTCACACGGTTTTTTGAGAAAATCGGCGAGGAAAGTTATCCTCAACCGGTGGAGTTGATGGAGTTTCTGCGCCACCCTCTCAAGGGCTTTGACTCCGGAAGACTTCTAACAATTCTTATTTTCCTC
>JAMOPH010000172.1 GCA_027064665.1 bacterium
TCACTTTCCCGGGAAATCCTGCCGGTTTCCCAAAATTCAACTCTCACAGCGGAATTCACCCTCTTTTGCCACTTGCCAAAAGCCACCACCGTTTGGCGGCAGATGAAAATAAGCAGCACTACAAGGAAAATCAAGTTCTTTTTACACACCTCTACGGCGGACTTACAAGATTCTACGGCGGAGTTTCCAACTTCTACGGAGCACTTTCACATCTCTACGTGCTACTTTCACATTTATACATAGCACGATCACACTTCTACAAAGGAGTTTCCAACCTCTACGGAGAAGTTTCAAGATTCAGCGGAGCGTTTACACATCTCTACGCGCCGCCTGCAAACCTATTCAGGGGAGTTACACACCTTTACGGAGAAGTTTCACACCTCTACGGAGCACTTGCAAGGTTCCACGAAGAAATTTCAAATCTCTACGGGGCTCATCTCCGAAGAAAAGGAAGACAGGAAACAAGAGACTTTCCCCACACCGAGAAATCACCTGCTGAAATACAAACTGACAGAATGCTCAACCCCAAGGTCGCCCATCAGGGCGCAGGAATACCCGAGGGCAAATTTCCCGAGGGCAAACTGCCCGCCCAGCGCAAATCCCCGGGAATCGTGCGCAATCGTGTATGACCCGGCGAGGGTCACCGAACCCGTGGGCTTGAACTCAATTCCCACGGCGCCGTAGGTTCTGCCGGGGTCCGGGCGGAAAACCGCACCGCCCACGCGGAGAAAATCCCGATATTCATAGCCAGTTCGCAGGGAATACACCGTCGGCGGGGGATACTCGTAGGAGAAGTATTTTTCATCGGCGCCGTAGTCCATCACCGAAAGCGACGCAAACGCCCCCCTATACTCGGCGGCAATCCCGGCGGAAAATGTATTGGCGTCAAAGTGCGCCAGTTCAAGGTTCTCGTAAATGTGGCGCCATCCGACGCCGAGGCAGACATAGCGGTTCAGCGCGAAACTTGCGCCCAGCAGCCCGTTGGCGCGGTTGGCGGAGAAAGTGTATTCCGGCTCAGCAGTGGAGAACTTTCTCCCCTCAAGGTCGCCCACCGAGGAAATCTGCACAAGGGCGAAAAAATCCACCCTGCGGAAACCATAGCGCGCCCCAACAAAGCCGTCGTTGAACAATCCGAAGCGGTTTTTATATCCCGCAAGCGCGACCTCATCTCCCGGCGAGACCACCGCGCTGTTCCAGAAATGCGGGAACACATTGCCAGTCGCCTCATCCCGTGCGGAAACCGGATTCTGCAGATACACCGCAAACGGCTGGCGCGCCGAGGAAATCGCTATCGCCCCCGCCAGAAATGTGAAGATTAGATATTTTTTCACCGCAATCTCCTGAATTTGACGCTAATTCCATACAACAAGTTTCATCCGAGCCGTCTCACCATTTTGTAAAATTCCGAATTGAACGCCTCTCCCCCATCGGCGCATCCGGACGGGCGCCCGAAATCATCCCAGTCCGACCTTGACCTTGCGGAACCTCGCCGGCGACGCCCCGTGGGACATCTCCGCGCGCTGGGTCGGCTGCCCCTTGCCGCAGTTGTCCACGCCCCAGAGGGTCCAATACTTCTCGCTGGTTATCGCATCGCAACTGTTCCAGAACTGCGGGGTTATCCCCTGATAGGTGGCGTTTTTGACCATTTTGGTCAGTTTGCCATTCTCAATCAGCCAGCCAATCTCGGTGGTAAACTGGAAATTCAGCCGCTTCTGGTCAATGGACCAACTCTTGTTTGTGTTGATGAACAGCCCGTATTCGGTGTCGGCGATTAGGTCCTCAAGGTCCCATTCGCCGGGCAGAAGCGAGATATTGGTCATTCTAATCATCGGGATGGACCACCAGCCGTCGGCGCGGTTGGCACCGCGGGAACGCTCCTCGCCGATTATGTGCGCCAGTTCGCGGTTGGTCAGGTATCCGGAGAAAATCCCGTCCTTGACCAGGAACCACCTCTGCGAGCGGACACCGTCGTCGTCGTAGCCGATGGTGGCGAGCCCGCCGGGAATTGTGCCGTCGGCGACTATGTTGACAATCTCGGAGCCGTATTTGAAATTCCCCAGTTTCTCCGGCGTGAGGAAACTGGTGCCTGCGAAATTCGCCTCCATTCCCAGCACGCGGTCAAGTTCCGAGGGATGCCCTAGCGACTCGTGAATCTGGAGCGCCAACTGTTCCCCGCCGATGA
Source organism: bacterium (assembly GCA_027064665.1). Classification (GTDB taxonomy): domain Bacteria; phylum UBP14; class UBA6098; order B30-G16; family B30-G16; genus JAMOPH01. The sequence continues at coordinate 2,183 of JAMOPH010000172.1, forward strand.
TGAGGTCCATCTCCCCCTGCGGGCATTCCATCGCCGAAAGCAGTGCCACAGCCTCATCGCGCACCCGCGGAGCGTTGCCCACCAGATCAAAGGACTCAATCAATTCCCATCCGGCGAGCATATATTGGCCGCCCTGCACTCCGGGATAACTTCTCGTCTGGATTTCGCCGGATTCGCGGTCCACGGCGGTGGCGGAAATGCCTCCCCCGGAGCGCAGAATTGTCTGCTCAATCTCCGAGCCCTCGGTGGACGCGAAAAACTGATGCTCCCGCCAGAACGAAAGATGCCCCGATGCCACCGCAATCCGCTTGTCGGCGCGGAGAATCTCGTCAACCTTCAAAAGAAGTTCAATTTTCTTCTCAATCGGGACGCTGAAGGGGTCAATCAGGTAAGTGGAGTGCCACTTGTCGCGGTGGACCGGTTCTGGCGCAAGGCGGACATTTTCCTTTTTGACTTTAGCGCTTGCCCGGGCGACCGCACAG
>JAMOPH010000173.1 GCA_027064665.1 bacterium
AAAGGTATTGGGGGAATCCGTCTCACCGAAGGTGTACATATTCTTCCATTCCACGATGAGCGAGCCGCCGGGAGTGGAGTAGTATATGATTTTCCCTGTGGGCAGAAGGGAATCTCCGGGGAAAGGAGTCAGGTCGGCAAAAAGCGGAGCGACGAAGTAGTTGGGTTCATCGGAGGAACCGAAAACGGTGGAGTATGCGGCGGAGGTGGCTGTCGTGTCAAAAGTAATCCAGCCGTTGGAGCAGATTTTGACTGCGTCATATCCGCACCAGAGAGGGATTGAGATAACCCCGGAGAGCCAGTCATCGCCCACGCTGTCAAGCACGGTTCCGGCACCGCCCTCATCTGGGTCAATCTCAATCCAGTTGAAGGAAAACTCCACGGGCGCCTCATCAGAAGCGAGGATATCCCAATACTGGACATATTCCGGGGAGCCGCCGGAATGGGGCAGGTCTCCGACCACCGCAGAAAGAACCGAATCGGGGGCATCGGGCGGGAACACTCCACGATTGCCGGCTCTGTCAACAGCGGCAAAATAATAGTAAATCTCGTCGCCGTCGGAAAAACCGGGGGCAGAAAAGACATAATATCCCCCGCCGGAATATTCCGGAACATACGAAACTCCTTCATAGGAGACACCGTCGTGGCTGTAGTAGAGACTGCAGGCAGCCACACCGGAGTAATCCGTTGCCTCTGCGCCCAGAAGCACGCCGCCAAGCCGTCCGCAAATCCACTGAACAGTGTCAGCGGTGGCAGATATCTCCGGTGGAATGGTGTCCACAAATTCGCCGGGATAGACAAAGTATATTGCCATATTCTCAAAGACAGGATTGTATGGCGGGTCGCCGTTGTATTCATACTCAAGCCCTGTGCTGGCATCAGGCGCTGATATACCCACAGTGGCGCTGGAACCGGCGAGTCTGTCCGCAGAAATATCGGAGAAATTGGCGTATTCAAACTTTATATCACCGTTATCGTAAAGGTCAATTTCGGCTGTGAGATAGTATTCCGTCGCTCTTACAACCACATTATAATATATAATCCTGAATCTGACCGTTCCATCAATAGTGTCGGTTCCAACAAACAATTGAGAGAGAGTATCAATATATAAGTCGTCCCAGAAGACGGCGACTGCGCCATCAAAAGAAGTTGTTGGCAAAGATGTGTTGGACCAGGCTGGCCGGTCAACATAATTAAAGGAAATAATGCCGTTGGTGGTTATCCAGACGGAGTCAAAGGTCTCGCCGTAGAATGGGAATCCAAAGGGCAGAGCAAGCGCAGTGTCCTGGTCATCGCCGAACAAATCCACAGGGGTGAGTCCGATGGTATCAATGGGGACGAATTCGGGCGCCTCGGGCCCGGGATAGAGATTATCATACCACACATATCCATAGTCATCGGGACCGCCGAAGCCGGGGTGTTCCATCACCTCAAAGCGAGAGGAAAGAGTATTGTTTTCGGGGAGGGAATCGTCGGGAACCGAGACTGCAAATGTGACAGTATAACTGTCGGGGACGGCATCGCTCCAGGCGGGGAACTCCACCGTATCAATTGCTCCGGAGTCCAGCGCCACAACCACGGTCTCGGCATAGACCACGCCGGCGGCATCCCCCTCTATAACGCAACCTACCGATACAGCGGATTCAGCCCCGGCACCACGATTCCTAATCACAGCAGACGGGACTATATCAAACGAATTTAGATAACTACCGACAGGGGATACAATTCGCATAACCATCACATCGTGTTCTGGGGGCGGAACGACATAGAACTCTATTCTCATTGAATCTCTAACAGCAGTTTCGTTGTAAGAATACTCCAGCCCATCGGAACCATCGGCATTTTCTATACCGACGGTGGCGGAACCTCCCCAAGAATAAGATGAATCAACGCCCTCGCTATCGGCAAGCACCACATCAAGATATTGGAATGCAATCTGGCCGTCGCCCTCGGGATTTTCATACAAGATGACCTCATAGGTCCAAGGGTCGCCGTAAAATCCCAGGCGATACCAGTTATACCATATAAAAGCGACCCAGCGATTTGGAGCGGTGCCGCCGGAGACCATATAACAAGACGGAAGATATGGGACATCCGTCCAGGATGTGTCGGGGTATTTCTGGTCATCCCACAAAGGAGCCACAAAGTTATTCGGAGTATATAAAGAGGGTATAGAAGAGTTTGTGAATTCATCGGCATCTTCACCATCAAACGCAATTATTCCATTGGTAGATACCCACACAGAGTCGTATTCATCTCCATAAAACCGGAAAGTGAAGGGTAGATGCATAACAATGGTTCTGTCATCATCCCCCGAAGAGAACGGGACAATGGTTCCGCCGGTGGTGTCTATCCACTCAAAGGTTACGCCGGGTTCGTCGGAGTCCCTGAACACATATCCATAGATATCGGGACCACCGGTGCGAGCCAATACCAAAGAGACAAATAAAATAACAAAAACTGCCACTTCCCTTTTCATAATTTTCCCTCCCTTTTCAAAGGATAACCACTATTTCAATCCTAAAAATTTATCAAGGTCATCGGGGTTGGTGAAACTAATTCCGCCATAATAACATCCCTTGCGGTTGCAGAATTTTAATTCGCCGCCGGTGGAAAGTTCAATTTTTATTAAGTCCGCTTTGCAGTAGCATTTGTCCAAAATAGGCAAGGGTTTTTCGCAGTGAGGGCAGAAAAATCTGACCACATCGCCGGGAAGGATATTAAGTTCCTCCGGTTCAATTGTCTCGTGGTCGCCGTAAATGGCGGAAATCCAGATATATCCGCGCTTGCCCTTGTTTTCTACCAAAAACTTCAGCGCGGGTTTACCCTTTATAAGCACCTCCTCATCGTTGAGAATCTTATGACAATGTGGACATCTCGCCTCAATATAATACTGGTGCATCGCTTACCCCCTAAATTAGAATTTATACATTCCTCCGAGCGAAAGAATCCCGCCTTTGCTTGAACCAACTAAGTTATACTTATAATTCAAATCAATCAAAAAGTTGCCAATCCTGAGAATTACACCCGCCCCCACACCAGCGCCGGCAACATTGACAGACTTAAAATACGATTCCTTCTCAGATAGATATATATACCCCAAATCAAACCCTCCCATCGCATACAGCAACAACGGATTGGCATAATAGAAATTGTAAAGAACATCCACATTTACCCGGACAGTGTTGACCCCGCCAATTATATTTGATATGGGCTTCTTCACTATTAGTGTGTCCGTATATACTGTATCATCGTCAATTATAGTAGTATCTGTATAAAATGTGTCCACCGGGATTGAATCCTGCACATATTGATATTTTGCGCTGTTCTGCCCTATCAGAACCCCTCCCTTGATTATAAAGGCGTTAATAAAATACCCCGCATTAATATAGTATTCCGAAATGCTGGTTCTAATCTGCTTGAGTTTGATGGTGTCGGTCAGCGACTGTTTGCCCTCCCTGAGGGTGAATATATAATCCTCCGACGGGCTGAAGGTATTGAGCGCAAAACCAACAATCCGCCTGCGAGTGGAACGGAACTCTTTCATCTCCCTTATTCGTGCAAGGCGCCTGTCCGCTAAAAGTTGCTCCTGCTGTTTGCGGGATTGGGCAATCTTCTCACGGCTCTCTATCTCCGAAAGCAGAAGATTCATATCCCTTATCCCGGCTTTAGCGGCATCGGCGAACTCACCATCGGGATTTTTGGAAAGATAGTTGTTGTAATGCTCTATCGCCTTTTCGGCGAGTTCGCGCTTCATCAGCCGGTGTGCCTTCTCGCCATACAACTGCGCAAGATTGTAGTAATACTCCGGCGCAAGTTTCACAAGTTCTGTCCACGCATCAAGATACTCGTAGTGATTTTCCAGCGCCTTCTCAAAATGCTCCTTTGCCTTCTGATTATCCCCTGCGGCAAGATAGATTTTCCCGGCAACATAGTGCAAAAATGCGTTCTGCGGGTGCAGGGCAATCGCCTTCTCTATATAGTTTTCCGCCGTGGAGTAGTCCCCCTCCTCATAGGCAGTCCACGCATAGTTATACAAAAACTCCGGGTCGGTAAGATGGCTCTCCAATTGGGAGACCATCTGCGTCAGGTCGCGGTTGGGATACAATTTATACTTTTCCGGCTCCGAGAAATACTGCGCTAGTTCATCGCCGCCCGCCATCCCAGCCACAATAATCATCCACGCCAAAAAAACTTTCTTCATAGCACCACTCCTTGGGTTATGACATCCCGGTGACCTCTGTCAACTCATCCTCGCGGAAAGTGCGCAGAGGGACTTCCTCCTCCCAGTCGCGCCCGGCGACATAGTCAAACACCTTCTGGACATTTTCGGACACCCACTTGAACACCTGCCCGACGATTATGCCCTCCGGGCAGGCTTCCTCGCACGCACCGCAGGCGACACAACTGGTTGCCATATGGGACATCCTTCCCAGATGGAAAAGTCCGACATCCGTCGGGGCGCGCAGACCACCGCGGCGCTCGGCAAGGTCAAGGAAAATGTCGCCCTCAAAGTCCATCGCCTCCGACTCAAAGAAACACTCCCGGCAGAAACATATCGGGCAGTTGGTCATACAGTTGTGGCAGTTGACACACCGGGCAAAGGTTTTGACAAGGTTGTCAATCCCTTTGACCTCCTTCTCAAGGCGCTCGTAAAGTTCTGCCTTGTTCTGGTTGCGCTTCTGCTGAATCTGGTTGAACTTGTCGTCAGCGACCTTTTCGGAAAATTCTACGCCCAATTCGGATAAAAACTGTTTCCCGGTTTCAGTGTATGCCACAAAAGGTGCGCCGTCCTCAAATGCAAGAAAGCCGATATCGGCGGTGTTTGTCCGGACGAAATCGCAGGTGGCGCACAGCGGGCGGATATCCTCGCGGTTGAGGTCGGCGTAAAACTCATCGCCGCCGGGAATTGGTTTGTCCTCAAACTCCTTCCGGGGAACTGTCCCGAGGCAGTCAAAGGTCATCCACACTATATTTTCGTTCTGAATCTGGGCTAATTTTGTGAGTTCCACGGCGGCGCGCATCTCGCAGGGGCGAAGTATAACAAGGATTTTTTTGTTCCGCGGCGGCGCAATTCGTGTCAGTTTTTTGACGAAATCGGCGCCGTTGCCGGGGAAATACGGCATCAACGGGTCGGTTTCCTCAATCTGGTCGGGTTTGGTCACAAGGGCGTGCACAGCGGCGTTTTCGGCGGTTCTGCGCAAAGTCACCACGCCGCCGACAAGTCCTTTCTCCAATGCGCTCCTGCAGACAGAATTTATCTTTTCGGTCAAAGACATCTCAATCCTCCTTTGATGACGAACTTAAAATTCCCACCTTTGAGCGAGTTTGTTCGGTCCCATCTGGCGGACCCGTTCGGTGAATTTTTTGATTGTCTCAACAAACTTTTTCGCCTCGCTGGCGGAAATCCACTCCAGATAGATTCTTTCGGGCTCCAGCCCCAGAGTGTCAAAGATGGACTTGAGGACAGCGATTCTGCGGCGGGCTTTGTAGTTTCCGGAGATGTAGTGGCAGTCTCCGGGGTGGCATCCGCCGACCATAACCGCATCGGCGCCCGAAAGCAGCGCCCGAATTATATAACTCGGGTCCACAGAACCGGAACACATAACCCTTATCGGGCGCACATTGGGGGGATATTTCATCCTTGATGTCCCAGCCATATCAGCGGCTGTGGAGGTGCACCAGTTGCAGAAAAATCCAACTATCTTCGGCTCAAATCCGTCTGCCATAATGCCTCCTTTACAAAGTCGGAACGAAAAAAGTTATAAAATTCACTATGAGTGCGCAACAATTTTATTTGCTCTCCTCAGTCACAGTTTCGGGGAACGCCGCAAAAAGTTTTTCAAAAAGGGGATAGACAAGGCGGCTTTTCCGCTCAACCATAGAGACCAAAAGTGCCGTAAGACCGATTGAAAAGAGGACCACCACATAGGCGGTGTCCCTCAAAATTTCGCCGCCGGGGACACCCATCTGCACCGGAACTGACGCCAGAACCGCCGCCGCAAGCCCCTTGGGGATAAGCACAGCCATCGCCATTGCGTCCTCACGGGTGACCCTTTTGGGCATAGCAAACCTCACCACCAGCGCCCGCCCCAAAAACAAAACCACAGTTATAAGCAACCCGCCCAAGATAACTTTCCACCGCCCAAACTGAATTGAAATCCCCAGATAGACGAAGAAAAAAATCTTTAGCAAAAACACAAGTTCCTCAAAGAAACTGCGCTCGTATTCGGTGATTTGCTCCTCGGCAAACAGCGAAAAATATGTCTGCATCCTGATTTTTTTGAGTGGGACATCCTTCATATTTGCCAGGGTTATGCCGAACGCCAGCGATGCAATAGCGCCGCTGTAGTTTAGGAACTCCGCCACGCCATAAAGAACGAACACAAACGCCAGCATACTCACCGGCGAGACAGGGAACCCCTTGATTTTCTTTATCATCAGCGCCCAGAGCATCCCCCCGAGGACACCGATTACCGACGCCAGCACCAGTGACGCCAGAATCTGTCCAAGTATCGCCCCGGTGGAGACTTTGCCGGTGGAATAGCCCGCCAGAATTCCCATCGTGACCACGATGCACAGGACATCGGTGAGGGCGGACTCCAAAAACAGCACCATATAAGCCAGATTGGAGAGTTTGAGTTGTTTGATTATGGGAATCACCACGGCAGAACTTGTGCCGCCCAAAATTGTGCCCAGCATAATCGCCACCGGTGCGGGAAGGTCAAAAATCTCCCAGCCCATAAAGCCGATGAGAACAACCGAGACGACAAAGGACGAAAGCGCAACATAGGCGGTCTCATCCAAGGATTCCTTGACCTGACGGATATTGAGGTTGATTCCGCCCTCAAAAAGAATCACGATGAGGGCGACGGTGGTTGCGACGGTGCCGATTTTGCCGAAATCTGCGGGTTGAACCAGCCCTAACACCGGACCGATGAGAATCCCCAAAAGCATCAAAAGGAAGACATCGGGGATGCGTGTTCGCTTAAACACCCCGACGAAAAAATACGCCAGAAAAATTACCAATCCCACTGAAAAAATCGCCGCCGACATTTCATCCTCACAGAACCTAAATTCCTGCTAAAATTAAGGACATACCCTCGGGAAAAACAAACACTTTTAAGTTTAAGGGGGAACTTGGCATCACCATCACGAAGACTTGCGACGGTATATCCATATATTTCCAAAAGGCTTTCTCTGGCGAATTAGCAGAAATTTCTGGCGCATAAGTTCAAGGACAGCAAAAAATGTCCCGACAAAAAACAATCCCGAGATTTTCTCCTCGTCAAAAAGTTCCAGAAAACTCAGGCGGGACTTTTGAGCGACCCTGTTTCTAACAAACTCTATTCTTTCAGCGATATCAACTTTCGGGCGTTTTTTCAACTCGGCAATTCTGTTGTGCCTTTTGAGAATTTCCCACGCAGTTTTCATAAGGTCAAACAAATCCAGCGGGACAGTGACCACAGTGGGGACAGAACGCGGCAGAATCACCCTGCCCCGCGGGGTGAACAGCGACTCCTCCCTCAGTTTGAGCCTGAGATATTCCCCGGCATTTTTGAACTGGCGGTATTCAATCAGCGCGGCGGTGAGTTCCTCGCGGGGGTCCTCAACGGCGCCATCCTCACGGACAGGACGCGGCAGAAGCATCCTCGCCTTGATATTCACCAGCACCGAGGCAATATAAAGATACTCCCCCGCTATCTCTAAATTGAGTTCCTCCATAAAATTGAGATACTCCATATACTGCTTTGTGATATATGAAATGGGTATATCATATATATCTATTTCATCCTTCTGGATAAGGTATAACAGAAGGTCCAGAGGACCCTCAAAACTCTCAAGTTTCACCCTGTATCTTATGTCCTCGGTCGCATTCATCAGTCTATAACGGGGGTTTTATATATTTCTTCTTCAATGAACAGATCCACCATATCGGGGGCGAACTGCTTGCCGCGCTCCTCCTTGAGAATTTCAAGGACTCTCTCCAGAGGCAGTGCCTTGCGATATGGTCTGTCGCTGGTCATAGCGTCAAAGGCGTCCACGATGGTGAGGATACGCACCGGCACGGGGATATTTTCGCCCTTTATGCCGTCGGGATAGCCAAGACCATCCCAGCGCTCGTGGTGCCACCTGACCATCGGCGCAATATCCGCAAAAAAACTGACCTTTGATATAATTCTTTCGCCTATCACCGGATGTTGTTGAATTATCTTGCGCTCTTCCTCTGTAAGAGGACCGGGTTTATCCAGAATTCGCTGGTCAATGGCGATTTTTCCGATATCGTGTAAAAGTGCGCCGTATTCGATGCGCTCTATCTCCATCTCCTTGTATCCGAGTTTGCGCGCCATCTCCGCCGCCAAAATTCTGACGCGGTTGGAATGCCCGCGCATATAGGGGTCCTTTTCCTCAATGGCGCTGGCTAAAATTTTGACGGTATCCATATGCACCTCGCGCAGATGAGCCAGCGCCCGCGCAAGTTCCCGGGTTCTTTCGCGAACCTTCTGCTCAAGTTCACGCTGGTATCTGAGGTTTTCCTCCTGCAGTTGGATATTTCTCAGAACCACCGCCCTGTATTCCAGCGCCCTGTGGACAGTCACTAAAAGTTCATCCCGCTTTACCGGCTTGACAAGATAATCATACGCCCCAGCCTTCATAATGTTTACCGCGGTCTCTACATCAACCACGCCGGTGAGCATTATAACTGGGATGGTCGGGAAATGGGACTTTATATACCTCAAAATTTTGTCGCCGGTGATATCGGGCATCCGGATATCGGTGATGACCAAATCCACCTCAACCTGTCCGAGCAGTTCAAGGGCGTCGCTGCCGCTGCCGAGAGCAATGACATTGTATCCCGCCTTCTCAAGTTGAAGGGAAAGAATTTTTCTAATCCGCTCCTCATCATCAATCACCATAATAGTTGGGGGTTCAGATGCCGCCGTAAGTTCAATTTTTTCCCTTCCATTGTCCATTTTAATCTCGTCTCACGGGGAATCGCACAATAAATGTTGTTCCTCCGCCGGGGTTATCCTCAAAATCAATTGAGCCCTTGTATTTGTTCACAATTCTATAGCATATATATAATCCCAATCCGGTGCCCTCGCCAACGGGTTTTGTTGTGAAAAATGGCTCAAAAATGTGAGTTTTATACTTTTCAGGTATTCCTGTTCCGGTATCAGAGATTCTAATCTCGTCAAAATCGCCGACCTGACGGGTTTTGAGCGTGAGAGTGCCGCCGTCGGGCATAGCATCAATCGCATTGGTTATAAGGTTCACAAAAACCTGCTGGAGTTCGCTGGAACTTGCGTTTATCTCCTCCAACTCGCCGTAATCCTCAACGACCTCTATGTTTTTCAACTTCCCGAGACGGGAAATCATCTTAAGAGCATTTTTGAGGGCGGTGTTCGGGTTGACGGTTGAGGCGGTCTCCAACTGGGATGAATACGAATATCCCGCCAAATCCTTGACGATTTCCGCCGCCTCACGGGCGTATTCTATTATCTCGTTGGCGTACTCGTGGATGGTCTCCACATCGGTCTCATCAACAATAGCCTCGGCAAGTCCCAAAATCCCATACAGAGGGTTGTTCAACTCGTGGGCAATTCCTGATGCAAGGATTCCTATCCCGGCAAGTTTTTCCGCACGAATCAGATAATACTGCAGATTTTTAGCCTCGGTTATATCCAGCGCCATCAAAAGATAGTTTTCCACCTCGCCGGCGTGATTTTTTACCGGCACATCAACCACATATCCCCAGAACTCCTTGCCGGTTTTTCGGCGAAGCATAACCTCGCCCTTGAAACCATCCCTGTCCCGCTCCTGCAGTATTTTCTCAAGATTTTCGGCCGGGGAGAACAAGAAAGAGGTCTCCTTGCCCAGAAGTTCCTCCTGAGAGTATCCGAACATCTCCTCGGCGGCGGGATTGAGATGAATAATCCTGTCATTCTGGTCGGAGACCACTATTGCGGCGGGAGAAAGATTGAAGACCTCCGAAAGGACATTTCTTGATTTTGACAGATAATTTTCAAACTCGCTCTCCTCAATAAATGCGACGGCATAGTCCACAAAAAGTTCCACGGGGCGCAGAGATTCCTCGGTGGGCGCCTTGCCATCAAGCGGCGTGTCAACAGAAACCAAGCCCATCACTCTCCCGCCAAAACCATACAGCGGAATATACAGCATATCCTCCGGATGCCACCGAGTAGGGTCTTCAACCTCTTCCCCCTCGGGGGTCCAACCAGTTCTTCTAAGTTTGGAGATAAATTCATCGCTGTAAGTGTGAGGAATATAATAACATCTCCCTATTTTGAACTTATCATATCTTGGATTCAGCAAAATCTGCTCAATTTCCTCAAGGGACATTCGGTTTTTCTCAATAATTCTTTTTGCCTCTTCGCTAATTCCCCAGTATGCCGCAGATTTCACTGTTCTTTTGTTCCTGTCAAACACATACAGATGGACATATTTCCATCCGCAGGCGCCTATTCCCTCGGCAATAAGGTCCATTTTCTCCTGAAATGTCCTCGCATTGCGAAAACGAGAGATAACATCTAAGATTTTAACCAGCATCTCAGCCATCACTCTCCCTGTTTCCATCGGAAATTTCTATTTTTTCAACGAACAACTCGTCTCCGGCAAGCCACTCAACATCGGCACTGCCGCACACGGGACACAGCCCCGATATCCTGTCAATCTCAAATTCCGCCCCGCAATTTCTGCACCTCCCCCTCAACAGTATAACTTGATACATCAACTCCGCACCCGCAAGCCTTTTATCCTGCTTTTTGAGAACATCAAAGGAAAATCTGAGCGCATCCTCCACAATGGCTTTGGTAACCCCCGCCTTCACCCAAACCTTTTTGACGACACACTCCCTGTCCCCGAGAGTCGTCAGAACCACATCCACAATACCCTTTGCTATCGCATACTCGTGCATAATCAATACTGCGGCACAAAGGTGGCGCCAAGCATAAATCCAAACCCGGCAGGGTAATCTTTGCCGGCGACATCAAACTTGAACCCGCCGTCCAACCGCAGACCGAACTTGGTCTCAAAAAACGCCTTCATACCAATCGCCGCCGATGCCCTATAACTTTTGCGGATTTCATCGCCTTCCCAGCGGTCGTTGAGGGATATGAAACCATCGCCGCCGAAAAGTATCCCAAAGCCCTCCACAGGCATACCGCCTAAATATAACTGCAACCTTCCCTCGTCGCCGGGGTCGTAGGTACCGGGATTACACATATACCAGTGGTCTCCCACCTTGAACACCGTGAGAGTGTCCACATCCTTGGACATCCTCAACCTGAACCCCACGGCGACATCGCAGGCAAAGCCCATCTTTTCGGGATACTGGGAGAGAACAAGCCCCATATCAATATCGGTCTGTCCGGTGCCGGTGGGAAGTTTATTCTCGCCGGGGGCATCATCTCCGGTGGCAAGTTTTGCCGCCACCCGCAAACCGAAATTCGGGTCCCTTGTCACAATAGCCTTGGTCCACAAAGTTATATCCCCCAACCCGGAACCATCGGCGGTGTATTTGAAAACTCCACTTTCGTCCTCGTATTTCTCGGACAGAACCGGGAAACACACGCCGAACTCAACCGCATCGCCGGTGCCGAAGGCAAACATCGGCACAATCCAACTCTCGCTGTATTTCTGATCATAATCCTCCCGATGTCCGTTGTTATTGAAGTATTCCGGGCCGGAAAAATTCCAGTAATAAATTCCAACTTTGGGATGAAGATGTTTTGGGACAACGCCACTTTCGGCAAAATAGAGATAATTGAACTTCTCCATCGGAACGACACCGGGATATATATACCCATAAATCGGCAGGAAACACGACAAAATTACACCGGCAAGAAGTTTTCTATACATAATTCCTCCTCCTGCTCAATTTTCAAACTCCTCATCCTGAAAAACGGGCAAAGTTTCAGGGTTGAATTCTACCGGGTCGCTTAAAACTATTGCCACAAAGGTCTTCACATCGTCAACGGTGAGAATTTCCTCGTCAATATCCGCCTGCATAATTATGGCTTCAAGTTGATGCTCCTCCACCACGCCGAGGGAGTAAAGTTTCAGAAGCAGTCTGGCGGCATCGGGGTCAAACATCGCAAGTTCCGATTCCGAAAATATCCGCACAGGCTCACCTCTGGGGCGCTTTAACTTCAGCAAAGTGAGGGCATCCTTAATCTGGCTTTTTGAATACCTGCCTCCAAGCGACCTCTCAAGGCGGTGAGGGTCAATTTTCACATCCTGCCGCATAAGTTCGGCAAGATACAAAAGAAGGTCCACAAATTTGGCATCCGCTGTGGGAACATTGCTCATAAAAAATAAACCTCGCTTTTTAGAACCTGACCTACTCAAAGATAAAAATCCGTTCCCTTCGGTCAAGGATTGAGTGCTATCTCTCCCACTTTTTCTTCCACTCGGCGAGGATATTGAGCGCCTCAAGGGGAGTCAGTTTGTTCACATCAAGTTCCCGCAGGGCAATAACTAACGGATGGTATTCCGGGTCAAACAGGGAAATCTGATAGCCGGCGTAGTGTTCCACCTTCCCCTTTCTGCCGCCAAGTCTGCGGATTTTCTGGGTGGGCATCTCGCCCGATTCCAAAAGTTCAAGGATTTCCCTCGCACGCTGGATGACCTCTTCTGGCACGCCGGCAAGTTTTGCCACCTGAATCCCATACGAGTCATCACAGCCGCCGGGCACTATCCTGTGCAAAAACACGATTTTGCCGTCCGCCTCCCGCACGCTCACCTGAAAGTTCTGCACCCTCGGAAGATATGAGGCAAGTTGGGTCAACTCGTGGTAGTGGGTGGCAAAAATGGTCTTCGCCCGATGGCGTGGAGAATCGTGCAGAAATTCCGCCACAGCCCACGCAATTGAAAGCCCGTCGTAGGTGCTTGTGCCCCTGCCGATTTCATCAAGCAGGACCAGAGAGTTCGGCGTGGCGTTGTTGAGGATATTTGCGGTCTCAAGCATCTCAACCAGAAATGTTGACTGTCCCCGGGCGATATAGTCCGTCGCGCCGACACGGGTGAAAATCCTGTCCACCGGCGAGATTTTCGCCTCCTCCGCAGGAACAAAACTGCCCATCTGCGCCATAAGAACTATCAACCCGTTCTGCCGCAGATAGGTGGATTTTCCCGCCATATTCGGTCCGGTCAGGATTATGATTTGCTTTTCGGCATCAAGATACAGGTCGTTGGGGACGAACGCCGCCCTGCCGATAATGTCCTCAATCACCGGATGCCTTCCCCCACGGATATCAATGACGCCGTCGGTGGTAATCTGAGGGCGAACATAGCGCTTTTTTATCGCAATATGGGCGAAATTTGCAAGGACATCAAGTTCTGCCAGCGCCCGGGCGACATCAAGCACTCTGCCGGCGCTTGTGGACAACTCCGCAACAAATGTGAGGTAATACTCCCGCTCAATGTATTTTATCCGCTCGTCGGCGGAGAGAAGTTTTGTCTCCAACTCCTTCAACTCCGGCGTGATGTAGCGCTCGGCGTTGACAAGGGTCTGCTTGCGGATGAATGTCGGCGGGACATTTTTCGCCTGCGCCCGGGTGACCTCAATGAAATACCCGAAAACCTTGTTGTATTTTATCCGCAGTTTTTCAATTCCGGTCTGGCGGCGAAGATTTTGCTCCATCTCCGTAAGGACTGCGGCGGAGTTCTCCTTCAGGCGGCGAAGTTCGTCCAATTCTGGGATTACGCCCGGCGCAATTATGCCGCCGTCGTTTATCTGGCTCGGCGGCTCGGGCACTATCGTCTCACGGATTTTTTTCACCACATCTTCAAGCGGGGCAAGGCGTTCCCGCAGGCGCTCAAGAAGA
>JAMOPH010000174.1 GCA_027064665.1 bacterium
CCTCAAGGCGCCGAAGAACCTGCTCCACCTTGCCCGACTTGCGGAATTCTCGCTCGGAGAACCACACATCAAAGTGCGTGCGGAACCGCTCAAGGACGCGTTTTTGCTCGGAGATAATCCGCTGTAGAATCCACTCGCCGGGGGAACCGGGCTCGCCCGCCTCAACATACTCGCGGGCATAGTCCAAAAGATATTCGCCGTGGTAGCCGTCCTCGGGGACGGGGACATCCTCGCCCTTGACCTGCCGGATTCTGGCGACAAAACTTTCTTCCAGCAGGCGAATCTGGTTGCCGGCGTCGTTGATGTAGTATTCCGCCACGACGGAATGCCCCAGTCTGCGAAGCGCCTCCACCAACACCGACCCGACAGTTGCCGCCCGTGCGGAGACCACATTCAGCGGTCCTGTGGGATTGGCGCTTACGAACTCAACCTGAATTTTTTTGGGTTCCTCGCCCGGGTCAACAAAGCCCCAACTTTCCGGGGCGGCGATTATCCTTTCTGCCACATCGGACAGAAATTTTTCGGCGAACCAGAAATTGATGTATCCTTTGACCACATCGGCGCGGGAGAAAATTGGCGGGATATCCCCGGCGGCAATTTCCTCGGCGATTTTGACCGGCGCCTTTTTGGCGACTTTCGCCAGCGAGAACGCGACATTGGTGGTCAGGTCGCCGAAATCAAAGTTGTCGGTGTAGGAGACCTCCACCTCGGGCGCGGCGCCGTATAGTTCCTTCACCCGCTCACCTATATAGCGACCGAGGATTTTTTCGGGAAGTTTGAAAAATTTATCCATAGCAAAACCTCATATCTTGTTGGGTAGAGCCCACATATCAGAGGAAATTTCTGGCACAGCAAAGCGTTTTTAGAGATTTGCCGACAAAAGTTCAAAAAAAACTCATTCCTCAACATCTTCCGCGGATTCGCCGGCGTCCTCCACGGATTCCTCTAAAATCTCAACCGGTGCGTCGCCCCAGTATCCCTCAATGTCGTAGAACTCCCGGGTCTCCGGCAGAAAAAGATGAATTATAATGCTATACAAATCCGCCAGCACCCACTGAAGCGCGCGCAGCCCCTCCAGATGATAGTTTTTAATTCCCAGTTCATCAAATATCTCCAAGAGGTCTTCCGACAGCGCCTTGAGGTGAATTTTGCTCGTCGCCGAGGCGACGATGAAAAAATCGGCGATGTCGGTCAGCCCGCGCAGGTCAAGAATGTGGATATCCTTGGCGTGCTTATCGCAGAGTCTCTGTGCCAGCGTGTGCACCAGTTCCTCGGAATCAAACTCAATCGTCTGTGAAGTTGAAAGCCGTCTTGTCTTCATATATCACCCTGTCAAGATTGCCGAAGGCAAGTTATATTCTCTGCGAAGTCCCGTCAAATTATTAAGCCCCTGCCGAAAATTGTCAAGATTTTTTTATATCTAATGAGTCAGGGCATAAATCAGGATGTTTGTGCCCATTTTGAGCGCCGCCTCACGCTTTTCGGGCGGGTCGCCGTGGACTTCCGGGTCGTCCCAGCCGTCGGCGATATCCGCCTCGTAATCGTAGAACAGAACCATCCTGCCGTTCACAAAAACCCCAAATCCCTGCGGCGGTTTGCCGTCGTGCTCGTGGATTTTCGGAAGCCCGTTGGGGAAATCGTAAAAACAATGATAAATCTCGTGGTCAAAGGGGAGTTCCACAAGTTCCTTGTCGGGGAAAATTTTTTTGAGTTCCCGGCGAAAGGCTTTGTCAAGCCCGTAGTCATCGTTGACGAATAAAAATCCGCCGGATTCAAGATATTTCCGCAGGTTTTCCGCCTCCTCCTCGGTGAAATAGCAGTTTCCGTGCCCGGTCATAAAGATGAACGGGTAGTTGAAAATCTCCGGATCGGAGGGCTCAACATACTTCCCGGTGGCGAAGGCGTTTATCCCGGCGTGCTCTTTGACGAATTTCGCCAGATTGGGCAGTTCGGTGGGACCGTTATACCAGTCGCTTCCCCCGCCGAACTTGAGGCGCACAAGTTCTACCGCATCGGGGGAACTTTCATCCTGTGCGAAGGATATCCCCGACAAAATCGCCGCAATGCTAATTATCGCCGCTATCTTCGGTGCCATCTTCATTCCCTTTGTGCCTCCGAAAAATCCTGTGCAGAATGCCCCTTTTCCGCCTGCGTTCCTGCTTGAGTCTCTCCTGCCTCTGGTGCTCATACATCTCAATTTTGTCTATCAATATACCTATTGCTTCCCGTTTTTCAAGGGCTCTGCGCAGGTCAATAAGTTCTTTGAATTCCAGAATCCACGCATAGAACGGCTCCAGAAACAGCATAAGTTGGCTTGCCATCCAGTTCATCGGGCGGATGGTCTCCAAAAACATAATCACCGGCACAGCCATCTGGCGGTCAGCCACCTCCTTTGCGACCTTGTCCAGCACCTCAATCTGGAGATCGGTGAGTTCGTCGGAGAATTCCTCCTCCCAGTCTATGTGCCAGAAATCCTTATCTCGCGGCATCGTTGACCTTTTTTGCTATAAATTTAGCGACCTTCTCGTCGGGCGCCACAACAAGCAACCCCCTGAATCTATCCATAAAATGTCTGCGCGGGAACGGCGAGAGGAAAACCTCGTTCCCCTGCTGCACCGCCCGCCGGA
>JAMOPH010000175.1 GCA_027064665.1 bacterium
AAAAGCGCCGAGGTCTTTTCGCTCTCATATTTTGTTTGTGCTCCGGCGGCGAAAGTGGATACCTTATGGTCGCCGCTGTCGGTGCTTTTGAGGTCGTAGGAGCGGTGCTCTGCGAAAACTGTGGGCGCAAGACCGCCGTATTTTTTCGTCGCCCGCAGGTCAACCGTCAGCACATCCCCCTGATGATGACTTGCGCCCCAGTCATTGTAGTAGTTCTGGTCGTATTTCTCAATCTGGAGCGATGCCCTCGCCAGAACGCCGGCAAAATCGCCGTTTATGTGCAGTGCGCCGAGGGCGTTATCGTTCCGAAGATGGGACAGCGCCCCGTAGGAATAGTAGTCAATCCATCCCCGATGGGACTGAGCATAGAATTCAATGTTGAAGTATTCTGTCAGCGGGGAGAAAATTTTTGCCGAAAGGTTCTCAATTCGGGAGTTTTCGTCGGGGCGGTCGCCGCCGGATTTCGTCCTTGTGCCGGATATGTGCATTTTGAGGTATTTGAACAAATTGTGTTCCATCGCCACGCCGAGGTTTTCAAAATTGTAGTCGCCCTGCGCCAGAAGGATTTTGGTTTTTGCGCCCTCGGGGAAATTGTAGGGGGTGATTAAATTGAACGCCGCCGCCATTCCGCCGGTGCCATACAGCGCCGAGTGCGAGCCGGGGATTATTTCAATCCCGCCTAAAGACCACATAGGCTGGGTGGACAGGTCGTAAATCATCATCTGCGGGAACGCCACGGGGATTCCGTCAAGGGCGACACGGTAATGGCTCATATCCCCGCCGCAGACCATCGGCGTGAATGTCTCGCCGGGCAGTCTTCCGGATTTGACGAATATCCCGGCGTCATACTGCATAAATTCGGCAAAGTCCGGGGAGAAACTCTGGTAAATTGCGCTGTCGGGGATAAACTCGCCGTTGACGAACTCCGCCGCCGGCGAGGACACAAACCGCTCCTCCCAGACCGTGAGTGAGTCCCCGGAATAGACACTCATCGTGTCGCTTTCCTGTGCAACCGCCAGCGCCACAAGAACTGCGGTCAGCAGAAAGTATCTCATCGTGCCCTCCTGTGTTGAGTTCGTTTCCGGTTGAAATAAAATGGCGGGAGCGAATTCTGTCAAGAGGAAACACAAAATAATGTGGTATAATTTTTTATTAACCACAATATATTGTGTTTTGGCGATTTCTCGTCTCTCAACACTCCGCATTTCCCATAACAGTTTGCCTTGCAGGGGATAATTTGCCCCCTATCTTGAACTACGATGGGCGAGTGGGACAAAATCAAAAGGTTTCTGCTTGAGGTTGAAAAGCCCGGGCGGTATATCGGCGGCGAGTTCGGAAGCGTGGTCAAGTCCCATCGGGGGCGCCTGAAATTTCTGCTGGCGTTCCCCGAGGTCTATGAGGTCGGAATCAGCAATTTCGGCGGCGAAATCATCTATCACATCGTCAACGCCGAGGACGAACTTCTGTGCGAGAGGGCGTATATGCCCTGGACGGATATGCGCCGGATAATGATTGAGCGCAAAATCCCCCTTTTCTCGCTGGAGACCAAAACCCCGCTGAACCGGTTTGATGTGGTCGGTTTCACGCTGGAGCACGAACTTTCATACACCAACATCCTGGATATGCTTGCCCTCGGCGGGATACCGGTTCTCCGGACAGAGCGCACCGAGGACGACCCGATTGTAATCGCCGGCGGAACCTGCACATACAACCCAGAGCCTCTGGCAGATTTCGTGGACGCTTTCTACATCGGCGATGCCGAGGTGATGCTTGTCCCGCTTTTGAAATTTATCCATCAAAACCGCGGGAAAATGCCCCGCCGCCAACTGATTGAGGCGCTGGCGCAATTTGAGGGAATCTATGTCCCCGCGCTGTATGAACCGAAATTTGCGGACGGGAGATTCGCCGGGTTTGAGGTAAAATCGGGGGCGCCGTTTCCCGTGCGCGCGGCGACCGTGCCTTCGCTTGAGGATTCGTTCTACCCCAGAAAGCCGCTTATCCCGTGGATTCAGAGTGTTCACGACCGCCTGAAAACCGAACTCGTCCGCGGATGCGGAAGAGGATGCAGGTTCTGTCAGGCGGGGTTCGTCTATCGCCCAATCCGCGAAAGACCCCCGCAGAATGTTGTCCGCGAGTTGAGGGAGAAAGTGAAAATCTCCGGATACGATGAGGTCAGTGTCATCGCGCTGTCCGCCACGGACTACACCGCAATTGAGCCGTTTTTCCGCCTCATAAAGCCGTGGGTTGAGAAAAACCGCCTGAAATTTTCCCTTCCGTCGGT
>JAMOPH010000176.1 GCA_027064665.1 bacterium
GTTTGAGCGGGGGAGTTTTTCCGGCACGGTCTCCACTCCGATGACTGCCTTTGCGCTTCACCTTTATGCTGTGGGGCTTTTCGCCTTCGGGGCAAACAAGGTCCTTATGCAGGGATTCTATGCCCTCAAGGATACCCGCACACCGATGATGCTTTCTGCGGTGGTTGTCGTTATCAATATCATTTTCAATCTTTTGCTCATCGGTCCGCTCAAACACGGCGGGCTGGCTCTGGGAACATCGCTGGCATCAATTGTGCATACCTCTCTTCTGGTGTTCTTCCTGCGGAAACGGGGAGTGGTGCAAATCGGCGAATATCTAAAATCTTTTGTCAGGATAGCGGTTGTCTCCGTCATCGTTGCGGCGCTGACAAAGGCAATATCCTTCGGCGTTGACAGAGTTGTCCTGGGGTCGTCGTTCTGGGACCGCACGCTTCAACTTTTCATCCCCACGATTTTTTGGGCGATTTTTGTATTTGCCGCCGGCAAAGTCGTCGGAATTGATGAGATTAACCAGTTTTTGTCTTTACTAATTGACAAAATCAGACGGATTAAGGGATAGATGCTTGTCGCTGTTATAAATTCTCATCACGGGAAAATTCCCTTTGGCGGATGGCTGCGTGCAACCTTTGAGGCGGTGCGTTTCTGCGCCCGGAAGAACTGGCGGGTCGCCGCATCGGCGGGGATACACCAATGGGAGTTTTTGCTCTATGCCGCCGCAACCTGCGGATGCCCCATAAAAGTGTGGGTCCCCGCCGATTTTGACGATTCTCTGAAGGCGCAACTTATCGCCGATTTTAATCTGAATGTTGATGTCCAGTTTGAGCATATCCCCGGGCATCGGGGCAGAAAGGACTGGTGGCAGGCACGGGACAGGGCGATAGTATCCGCCGCCGATGTGATTATTCCGGTATCTGTGCGCCCCGGCGGGAATATGGAAGACCTTTTGGCGGAATTCCCCAACAAAATTTATGTTGACCGGTTCAGGGTTGAATTTGAAAAGTCCCGGTGGAAAATTCCGTCGCCGCCCGCCCCGGAGGAACTCAATCCGTTGCTGAAATCCAGAAAGTGGCACTATCTTACCCACTGGACACACACCTTCTACTCAAACTGGTGCACGGAGAGTAAATATCAGTTTTATGAGTCGCTGCTTAATCAGGGGGACGAGTATTCCCACAGCGCCTTTAAGTCTTTGGTGAATATGCTGGAGACCGGCAGAATCTGTGCGACTCCGAGGAAGGTGTATGGCGGCGAGAAAGTTCTGTCTTTTACGGCGCTGACGCCGGCGGAATCGCTGAAATTTATGCGGTGGCGAAGCGGTCTTGTGCGCCGATACTGGGAACCCTACGGAATCGCTCTGGACAGGCAGACTTTGATTGAGTTGGGCGCTCAACCCGTCAGGTATGTGAAGGCGAACGAAATCAGGGCGATTGAAGGAAAAGTCAGAAAGTTCTACCATCTCAGAAAGAGCCGAAGATACCGCTGGGTTGAGGAGTTGGAATGGCGCCTTTTTGAAGATCTCAAACTTGATTTGGTCCCGCTCGGAAAATTTTTCGTGATAACTCGAACTTCCGCCGAGGCTTGGCATATCGCACGGCGGTTTGGTGTGAGGGCAGTTGGAATGATAGAGAATTAAAAATTTAAGCAAATGTTATAATAAAATTCTTGACAATTTGATGGACGTAAATAAACTGATTTGTTTTGAGAGAATCTAACATTTGCGGAGGGAGTATGAGAAAAAGGGAACTGGAAAGGTTCAAAAAAATGCTCCTTGATATGAAGGCAGAGTTGGAGAAGGACTGGGAGCATTTTGAGGAGGAGAATCTGTCCAAGAGTTTGAGGGATCAGGTTGGGCAGGTGTCCTCGTTTACCACTCATCCGGCGGATATGGGGAGTGTCACAGACGAGCAGGAGAGGGCGTTTTTGCTCGCCGGGCACGAAAAGGAGATTCTGAATGCGATTGAGAGGGCGCTCAAGCGAATAGAGGACGGAACTTACGGCAAATGTGTTATGTGCGGTGCGCCCATATCTATAGAAAGATTGAAGGCAATCCCTTATGCCGAGTATTGCATAGAGTGTCAGGAAAAAATTGAAATGGAAGAACTAATTGAGGAACGATAATTTTCTGCTATGAGCGATGATAAAAAGATTATACCCGGTCCCCCTAAGAGGAAAATAGGGGGGACGCTTATTATTTGGCTCGTTTTAATCGCAGCGGCGCTGCTTATAACTCAATATCTTTCTAATAACACCTCTGTGAGGGTTAAACTTTCTTATACCGAGTTCTTAAACGAGGTTAAGGCGGCAAGGATAGATAGTTGCCATTTCGCCGGGCGCAAAATCACCGGGACTTTTAAGGTCCCCTATCGTATCCCTCTGGGAAGCAAGGCGATAGAATACAGGGAATTTTCTCTGGTAATCCCCTTTGACGATCCGGAACTACCGAAATTTTTAGCCGAGCACGGCGTTAAAGTCTCATCGGAAAAGGAACACACCGGATTCTGGACGATTTTCCTCAACATCCTTCCGTGGCTTTTGATTCCGCTTTTGTATTTTATGTTCATCCGGCAACTGCAGGGACCCCAGAAAAGCATTTTCTCCTTCGGCAAAAGCCGCGCCCGACGATTTATGCCGGACAAACAGCGCGTTACCTTTGACGATGTGGCAGGATGCGAAGAAGCCAAGCGGGAACTTCAGGAGGTGGTGGAGTTCCTCAAAAATCCGGAGAAATTTTCCCGTCTTGGCGGGCGGATTCCCAAGGGAGTTCTGCTTTTGGGCGCCCCGGGAACGGGAAAAACCCTTCTTGCCCGGGCTGTCGCTGGAGAGGCTGGCGTGCCGTTCTTCTCAATCTCCGGCTCCGATTTCGTTGAGATGTTTGTGGGCGTTGGCGCCTCGCGGGTGAGGGACCTTTTCATTGAGGCTAAACAGAACTCCCCGTGCATAATTTTCATTGACGAGATTGACGCCGTCGGGCGGTATCGCGGTGCAGGTCTCGGCGGCGGACACGACGAGCGCGAACAGACCCTCAATCAACTTTTGGTGGAGATGGACGGCTTTGACCCCAACGAGGGCATAATCGTTATGGCGGCGACCAACCGCCCCGATGTCCTTGACCCGGCGCTTCTGCGCCCCGGAAGATTTGACCGCAGAATCGTGGTTGACCGCCCCGATATCAACGGCAGGCTTGAGATTCTTAAGGTCCACACGCGCAACAAGCCCCTCGGTCCCGATGTGGACCTGAAAAAAATCGCCCAGAGCACGCCCGGGCTTGTCGGCGCCGACCTTGAAAATATCGTCAACGAGGCGGCGCTTCTGGCGGCGCGCAAAAACAAAGATTACATTGAGCAGGAGGACTTTGAAGAGGCGATGGAAAAAGTCCTTATGGGGCTTGAGCGCCGCAGTATCAAAATTCCCGAGAGCGAGCGGAAAATTTCAGCCTATCACGAGGCGGGGCACGCGCTTGTGGGCAAGTTCACCCCCGAGGGTGACCCGGTCCATAAAGTCTCGATTATTCCCCGCGGAGTGGGAATCGGCGGGATGACATACTTCCTTCCGCAGGATGACCGCAGACTCTATACGAAATCGTATCTTCTCGCGATTCTGGCGCGGCTTTTGGGTGGGCGCGCCGCCGAAATTCTGGTGTTTGAGAATCCCTCAACTGGCGCCGGCAACGACCTTCAACGCGCCACTGAAATCGCACAGAGAATGGTCACCGAGTGGGGAATGAGCGAAAAGGTCGGTCCGGTCAATTTCGCCGATTCCACGCAGGAGGTCTTTCTGGGCAAAGAAATTGTCTCCCGTGCAAAAATCAGCGAGGAGACCGCAAAACTTATAGACAGCGAGGTCAGGCGGCTTGTTGAGGAGGCGCAACAGCGGGCACTGAACATTCTCCGCGAGCACATTGATGGGCTTCACAAACTCGCTCAGGCTCTTTTAGAGCGTGAGGTTATTGAGGGCGACGAAATTGACGAGATTATCGGTGAGAAGCCGGAAAAATCACCCGAAAAGCCGCAGGGTTCAGAGGGCACAGAGCCTGTTGCCGCCGCAGAGACCGAAAACACCGATGCCGTTGCAAAATCGGAAGATTCCGGCTCGCATCAAAAATCCGGGGCGTGAACCAAATTGCGCTGGCATCGGGAAAAGCACGCAGGCGTGCGAAATTATGTCCGTCCCCCCGTCAATTTGATTTGATATGCGGCACCTATTCCCATTCAAGTTCAACCTTTGAGGAGTTGCCGAGGTTGAGTTGATACGCTCTTCCGGAAAATTCCGCATCGTTGCCGATTATTGAGTTGTATAGTATGCACTTTTTTATTATTGCGCCGTCGCCGACTATGCTGTCGGAAAGGATTGAGTATTCAATTTTCGCCCGCTCACCGATGGACACATACGGTCCGATTATTGAGTTTTTTACCTCTGCGCTGGCGGCGATGTGCACCGGCGGAATTATTATGTTCCCCTCAAGTTCGGTCAGGTTCCCGTTTTTGCAGAGAAGTTTGCGGTGAGTTTCCAGAAGAGTTTCCGGCTTCCCGCAGTCATACCATCCATCAATGACGATGCTCTCAAAGACCTCGCCGTCGGCAAGCATTTTCACCAGTGCATCGGTCAACTGAATCTCCCCACGGTTGGTTATCCTTTTCTCAACGATTTCCGAAAGTTTCTCCAGCAGTTTGTGTCCGTTGGTGAAATAATACAGCCCGGCGATTACCCAGTGGCTTTTTGGGTAGTCCGGTTTTTCCACCATTGATATTATCCGCCTGCCGGAAAGTTCCACCACGCCGAACCGCCGGGGGTCCTCAACCCAGTGAATGCCGATTTTGTGCGTGTTTCCCTCGGCAAGTTTTTTCAGGTCAGCCTCAATAATCGTGTCCCCCAGAATTATCATAAACGGCTCGTCAAGGTTTATTTCCTGCAGGGCGAGGTATATGGCGTATCCCAGTCCCAAAAGTTCCTTCTGCCACACGAACTTGGTGGGCACAGAATAGTTGGATTTGACATACTCCTCAATTTTTTCGCCCAGATATCCCACCACAAGCACCAGTTCGTCCACGCCGTTTTCGAGAAGGTTGTCAATTATGTGTCCCAGAATAGGTTTTCCCGCCAGAGAGAGCAGTGGTTTTGGCGTCGTATGTGTGAACGGTCGCAGTCTTTCGCCCACGCCAGCGACCGGAATTATCGCCCTCATATTACCTCCTCACGATTACACCGCAGAGGTTCCGTATTTGAACTGGATTGCCTTGTCGTAGAGTTCAAGGTATTTTCTCGCCGAGCGCTCCCACGAAAAATCCTCCTTCATTCCCCGCAGCATAATTGAGCGCCAGCGCTCTTTGTCGGCGAACGCATTCAGCGCCCGCTGTATTGCGCCAAACAGCGCCTCGGGCTTGTATTCCTCAAACACAAATCCGTTGCCTTTTTCGGGGAACTGGTCGGCGTCAATTACCGTGTCGGCGAGCCCGCCGGTTTTCCTCACAATCGGCACCGTGCCATACAGCAGCGAATACATCTGGTTCAGTCCGCACGGCTCAAACCGGGACGGCATCACAAACATATCGGCGCCCGCCTCAATTTTGTGCGCCAGCGGTCCGTTGAAGCCCGTGTAAACTCCCAACTTGCCCGGAAACTTTTTAGCCAGATCCGTAAAGAGTTTCTCATATTTCGGGTCGCCGGAACCCAAGACCACCATCTTGAGGTTTTCCTTCATCAAATCGGGCAGGATTTGAGCCACCAAGTCGTAGCCCTTCTGGTCAGCCATCCTGCCAATCATTCCAATCAGCGGCGTGTCAATGTCCTCGGGCAGGTTGAACTGTCTGAGCACCACCACCTTCATTTTCCGCTTGCCCGAAAGGTCCTCGGCGCTGTAGTGATATTCAATATGCTGGTCCGTTGCCGGGTTCCACACCGTTGTGTCCACGCCGTTGAGGATGCCGAACAACTTGTGCGACACCGAGCGCAGAAGTCCGTCAAGTTTGTGCCCGTATTCCGGGGTCTGGATTTCCTTCGCATAGGTCGGGCTGACCGTGTTGACCACATCGGCAAACAGTATCCCGATTTTGAGGAAATTTACCTTGCCGAAAAACTCAAAGGGACCGGTGGGATAGAAAAGTTCCTCGCCAAGCCCCATCTTATACAGGACATCCTTCTCAAAAATTCCTTGATAGGCGAGGTTGTGGATGGTCAGCACCGATGCCACCGGGCGCCATATCGGATGACGGCTGTGCGTCAGTTTGAGGTATGCCGGCAGAATTGATGTGTGGTGGTCGTTGGTGTGGATAATCTGTGGGGGGAATCCCAGCGCCGGTGCGGCATCAAGCACCGCCTTGGCGAAAAATACCAGCCGCTCATCCTGGTCGGGGAAATCCTTTTTGGTCTCCGGGTCAAAATATATCCCCATCCTGTCAAAATACCGCTGACTTCTGACGAAATACACCGGGATATCCGTGCCGGGAAGATATGCCTGATACAGACTGAACCGCTCAACTATATCGCCCACCACCACGGGGATATTTTTCACATCGGTGGGCTTTATGTTGAACTCGCCGCTTTTTCTCTGGATATCTCCGTAGTAGGGCATAATAATCCTGACATCAACGCCCAAGTTGTGAAGTGCCTTGGGCAGTGCTCCGGCGACATCGGCAAGCCCGCCAACCTTGGCAAAGGGATACACCTCCGCCGAGACAAATAGAACTTTTTTCACCATCTCTGTTCCCCCTTCGGGTTGGAAAATTATCAGAAGTGAGGATAATTGGTCTTTGTCTGATATTTATACTGGAAGTTTATGTAATATCTTCCCTCCTCGTCGGTGCCGAAACTGGTGATTTTGAGTTTCACATAGTGGTTCTGGGCGGTTTTGACCACCGTGACTTTGGTTGAGGAGACATCCACCTGCTCCTCCCAGTCGGCATCGGCGGTCTCGGGAAAATCGTCAATGTTGCCCACGCCGAGAATTTTGAACTGCGACACGCCAGTCCACACCGTCCCGGCAAGATGTGGGCTCTTTATTACCAGCCCGGACTCGCTGGTGGTGGAGGTATCCAGAACCATATCCGGTTCGGGGTCGGTCTGGTCAACTGTGAGGGCTATGTTGTGCTCAAAGTTGAAACCGCAAACTGTGTCGGAGCCGATAAAGTATATCCTTCCGCCGCCAAGCATAACCGGTGAGGTCTCAACGACCTCAATCGGCGATACTGTGTCTCCGTTCTCGGTGGTGCGCACCGCTCTGACGCCGAAATAGTAAATCGCACCGTCCTCAAGCGTGTCGCCGAAATAGTCGGTCATAAGGTATTCTGTGTCGCTTGTCGGCGAGGTGAAGACCAGATGAGTTCCCAGTGCCGCCTCGTCCATATCCTCAAGACTTACATTTTTAGAAACATAAAGATAGTACCCGGCAAATCCCTCCTCGTTGTGCTCCGGGGACTGTGTCCAGACGACCTTGATTGAGTCGTCGTAGGGGATGGGCGTTACCTCCGGCGCAGTTATTGACGGCGGCGATGGTGGCGGAGTTTCCTCTTCGCCGCATCCAAAAAATGCCAGCGCAACAGCCAAAGCCACAAGCCCGACGATGATATTTCTCATCGTGTTCCTCCTTTTTGCCTGGTTGGCTAAAATATTGAAAAATTTTGCCGCACAATCAAGAGGATTTTGCAAGTTCGGACAGGTTATTCTCAATTTGCCGGCGCAGTTTTTCTGCGAGAGTTTTCCTGTCAAGGTCTCCAGTCAGTTTGATTGGCCCGCCGACCTTGATGAACACTCTGGCGGGGGAGATTGCAAAGGTTCCCTTGGGCATAATGTCCTTTGTGCCCCAGATGGTCACCGGAATCACCGTGGATTTTGAATCAACGGCGGGCTTGAGCGCCGAGGATTTGAAGGGCAAAAGGGAACCGTCCGGGGAGCGGGTGCCCTCGGGAAATATCACTAACACGCCGCCGGCGGACAAAAATTTTTTCATCCTCTCAAACGCCGAAAGTTCTCTGCGGCTGGCTTTTCTGCTGACGGGTATGCATCCGATTTCCCTCATCCACCAGCCAAGCACCGGAATTTTGAAAAGGCTTTCCTTGGCGACAAAACCAACTTTTGGGTCAACCCAGCCCATAATGAGCGGGATGTCAAAGAAACTTTGATGATTGGCGACATAAACGATATTGCCGCCGGGTGGCGGGCTGAAATTCCCGACTATCCGGACACGACTGAGGGAGAGGTATAAAGTGAGCCTTGCCCATAGTTTTACAACGAAACTGAGGGCTTTGCGGTGGAATTTTCTGCTGAGAAGTCGTATCAGTTTCACAATGCCCAGAGGCACCACCGTGGGCACAAATATCGCAATAAATACCGCCCCGTAGAGAAGAGCAAAGATAAATCCCGGTATTTTCCTGAGCGATGACATAGTCTCCAATTATGAAAACTCGCTTTTGTGCAGTTGCAAAGAGTTTTATATTAAAAGGCTAAAAGGAGGGAGGAAATGAGGCGCACGATTTTGGGGACGGTGCTGTTCGGCGTGATGATGGCGGTGTGGGGATGGTCAGTTGCTGTGCCGGAAGATCCCCGCCACGGTCTTGAAAATCCGGGGTATCTCGGCACGCTGGATTCAGAGCATCTGCTTACGACGGTGGGATTTTCAAAATCCCCTCTGTATGACCTTTCCGGCGGCGATTCCCTCTGCCGGCAGGACCTCTATCTAATTTTGCCGAGCAAAGTTGTGTCTCTGGGCGCAGGAATCTATGCCTACGACACCCCGATGGGACAGAAAAACGAAATGTATTGGCTTTTGTGGGGACTTTCCTTTGGTGCAAAGCGGTTTGGGGTCTCCTATATTAGCAAATACTACTTTTCCGGTTCGCACCATCGCCGTCATTGGCGGGCTGGAATACTTTCCCATCTTAACAGAAATCTTTCGTGGGGAGCCGCTTTCGGCAAGGGGATGATAACAGACACTCTCATCTCCACCGGCGAGGACCAGCCAGCAATTTTCGGTATGCTTTCCGATGAGGGATTTTTCCGCACTGGCATCGCAGTAAGACCCTACCGCGAATACCTCACCCTCTGGGGCGATGTGATTGCCGACGACGATTTTGACTACAAAGACGCGGTTTTCGGCTGTGAGATTATGCCCGCCAGAGGAATTTATCTTCGCGGCGAATACAGTCTTGAGAAAAAGTATTTCCGGGCGGGAATCCGCTTTGACCTCGGACACGCAGGAGTTTTCGCCTCCGCCGGCAAATCCTACAACAAGGATTTTTCCGCCGGTGCGATTTTCTCGGAGAAAAGACTTCCCACAATCCTGCCGTATCGGGCAAAAAGGGTCAAGGTCACCATCTCCGGGGACTATCCCGAGTCGCCGAAACTTTTGGGCAAAAAATCTTTCCGGCGCCTGTCCGATGCTCTGTATCGTGTGGCGCAGGATCCTTCGGTTGAGGAACTTCTTATCAAACTTGACTCGCCCTCGCTGACCTTCGCCCAGTATGAGGAAATCCGTGGGATACTTGAGAAATTCAAGTCCCGGGGCGGGAAAATCAAAATCTATGCGGAAAATTTAGGCAACGGGACGACATATCTGGTCTCCCTCGCTGACCGTGTTTGTCTTCCGCCGGCGGGAGGAGTGGAGTTTCTCGGCATCGGCGCAGAACTCACCTACTACCGCGGCTTGTTTGACAAGTTGGGCATCCGGGCGGATATGGTTCACATCGGCGACTACAAAACCGCCGCAGAGCCGTATTATGCCGACTCTATGAGTCCCCAGATGCGGGAGGAACTCTCAAAAATCCTCAAAAATATTGATACTATAATTGTCTCATCCATCGCAGAGGCGAAGGGGATTTCCCCCGATTCGGTCAGGAAGTGGATGGAGAACTCGCCGATGTCCCCGCAGGACGCCAGAAAATTCGGCATAATCACCGATGTGGCATACTGGGACGAGTTCAAAGACTCTGTCGGTTGGGGCGAGGCGACCTCAATAAACACATACCTTTCCGAAACCTCTCCGCTTTCGCCCAGATGGGACGAACCGCCGAAAATCGCCGTTATCCCTGTTGAGGGGACGATTGCCCACGGGGCGTCAAGCCCGGAGGGATTTTTGAGCGGGAAAGTCGCCGGGGATAAAACTGTGGTCAAACTTTTAGAAAAAGTTGCCGGGGACAAATCCGTCAGGGGGATAATTCTGCGTGTGGACTCGCCGGGCGGTTCCGCCTACGCCTCCGACCTTATGTGGCGTGCGGCGGTTCGTGCCAAAGAAAAAAAGCCGCTGTGGGTCTCTATGGGTTCCTATGCCGCCAGTGGGGGATATTACATATCCTCTGCCGGGGACTCAATCTTTGCGGATAATTCTACAATCACCGGGTCAATCGGCGTGGTCGGCGGGAAATTCTCCATTGGCGGGCTGTATCAGAAATTGGGGCTTTCCCCACAGGCGATTTATCTTTCCCCCAACGCCAACATCTACTCGCTGACCGACACATTCACCACCGCCCAGCGGGAGTTGATTAGAAAGTATATGGAGCAGTCGTATTCGCTGTTCAAGGAGCGTGTTCTGGCGGGCAGGAAGAACCTGACGCCCGATTCTCTGGAGTCGCTGGCGCAGGGCAAGGCTCACACCGGGACCGCAGCGAAACTCAACGGCTTGGTGGACGAAATCGCCGGTCTCTCCGAGGTGGAGCGCAGAATGGCTCGCCATTTAGGTCTTAAGGAGGGGGAATATCAAATCTATCATTGCAGCCCCTATGAGGCGTTTGACTGGGTTGAGTTGGCAAAAAAGTTCGCCGGGGTCGCCACGGGGAAACTCTCGCCGCTTTCCGTGAAAATACCTGAATTCCCCGACGAGGATTTTCTGTGGTATCTGGTGCCGTATTACATAGAACTCAAATAGGGGCATAAAAATGGGGAGTCCGCTGGGACTCCCCATCGCTGTTCGCGGTCGAGATTGGCGAACTTATCCAAGTTTTTCCGCCAGAAGGCTCACGCTGCCCTCCGCCCTGAACGCCTTGATGAAATCCCTTGCCACCTGATAGGCTTCCTCGGCGATGGCTTTTTTGTTCTCCTCGGGGATTGAGTCAATTTCCTTCTTGAACTGGCGTGTGGCGTGCTTGATATCCTTGCCGTTTTCCTCCGCCCACTTTTTCATCGCCTCAAACAGGTCAGGGGGCAGATGTTTGTGTGCGATATTCTGCCAGGTGGTGCCCACATTCCCCTTGCGGATACCGTAATCGGCGAACTGCCCCACCAGATTCAGCGGCGTCCCGGTGATTCCGTGCTGGGCAATTGCCACGCCATAGGGTCTTATCACCTCAAAAATTTCGCCGGTGCGCTTGAGGTCAATGTGAACCTCCTCGCCGGGGGCATAGTTCCCGTGCTTTGAGCCGTTGGAGATAGCCAGAAGATTCGGATAGATTTTTGCCACCCGCAGCGCCTCAATAAATGTTTTTGCCTCCTCAACTGTGGTCAGTTTGCCCTGGGCGCCCGCAATCTCGCCGACCTCAACCTCAAGTCCAAGTCCCCATTCCATTATCGGCTTTGCCAGGTGAACCGTTGCGGCGATGTTGTATTCCATCTCCATATGCGAGGCGTCAATGGCAAAACTTGTGTATCCCGCCTCGTATTCCGCCTGAATCAGCGCCCACGAGGAATCAACCTCGTCATCGGTGGGCTTTTTGACCGTGATGTGGTCGCCGTGGATGAAAAACGGCATCTCAAACCCGACCTCGTCGGCATAACCCAGAATCGCCTGCACATATTGGTGAGGCGTCTGCCCGGTGTATCCGCCGTCAATGTTGCCCTCGGACTTGGCAAGTTCAAAGGCGACAAGGGCGTTCAACTCCTGCGCCGCACGCATTATCCCCGGAATCACATGGGGAATTCGGGCGTTGCAAGCCATAATGATGATTTTCTCATCCAAAAGCGCATCAAATACCGGGCGGGAGTTCACCAGAAGAATTTTTGAGTCCTCGCCGATTACTTTAAGTGCGTTCTCCGGGCGAAGTTTTGCGAATTTCTCCCACATCTTGGCGTCCATATCCTCCTCCTGTTTTGTTCAATTCCCTGCAAATATAACAAATCCCCGATTTTTTTCAAAGGGGAAAAGTTTTCCCTGCGGATGCGCCAATTCCCGGTTATCCGGCGGGGTTGCCCCTGCTTTTTAGAGTCGGTTGTCCCAGACACAGCGAAGTGAAAATTACTTCACCCGCACGGGTTCATCGCCGATGAACTGAAGGATGATGCTTTTTGTGTTTGCGCCGTTTTCATCAAAGGAGACCGGACCCGCCGCCCCATCAAAATCGTAAATCCCCGAAAGATAGTCCCTCATCAACTCCTGAGTGAGGGCGTTGTTTTTTATTCCCATAATGCAAAGCGTGGCGGCATCATAACCCAGCGCCGAAAGCCGTGAGGGGTCCGTCCCATAGGTCAAACGGTAAAGTTTTTTGAATTCTTTCCACCTGGGGTTGTCCTCGCAGATAAAAAAGTCATCCGGAACCAGTATTGAGCCGTCAAGATATTTTCGCACATTGCGGCTTTTTTTCAGGTCGTTGACCACCCAGCCATTGACACCAAGCGGAGTGGCGGAGATATACATAAACGGAATCTGCGGCAGAATGACCTCAATGTCGTTGTAGTAGCCGGGGATGAAAATTCCATCAAAGTGGACGGTCCACTCCTCGGGCTTTTTCTGGACACAGCCGGTGTCCGAGGAGCAGTCGTAGACGGCGGTGTCGGTGGTGTCAATTTCCATCAGGTGCTGGTCAATATAATCCACCACCGGCTGGCGAAGTTTTGTGAGGAATTCGGAGAAATCCACCGTCCCTAACGGATAGAACTGCGCCCCGACAATCGTGCGTTCCTTTTTGCTGACCTCTGATGCGAAAGCCATAGCGCAGTTGTGCCCCAACTCATCATCGGGGGCTAAAATTGCAAAAGTATCCATAGTGTCGGCGACAAAACTCGCCAGATACCTTGCCGCCTTGACCGGACTTGCCACCAACTGGAACACATACGGCGAAAGTTCGGCAATTCCATCCCGGGATGCCGACGGGGTTATCAGCGGGACACGGTATGTCCCGGCGATTGCGCCGGCGGCAACTGTTTCGTTGCTGGTTATCGGACCAATTATGCACAGCGGCGTGGTCTCCTGCAGAAGGTCGTTGACCGCCTGTGCGGTGGTCAGCGGGTCGCCGCCAGAGTCAATCTCCTTGAGTTCCACACTCACGCCGGAGTTGTCAAAGGCAAGTTTCACCCCACGAAGCACATCCTTTCCGTATCTGGCAAAATCCCCCGTCTTTGGCACTAACACCGCCACAACAAGATGCCTTTTGAGATAGTCCTCAATTTTCTCAAGTTCCCTCTGGAGTTGTTTTTTGTCCTGCGGGTCGTAGATTCGCTGGATGAGTTTCTGCCCCTCACGCAGGGCACGGGCATATTCGCCATCGTGCTGAAGGCGGCGAAGCCACATCTTGCCAACTGTCGCCTCAACCGACCTGTCAACACGGTCCAGCAGAGAGGGGAAAAGGTCAATCGGAAGGTATCCCCACAAAAGTTTCTCAAGGGCATCCTGTGCCACACGCTGTTCCCGGACATCATCGGACAGAAGCGCAAAGGCGAACTGCTGTGCGCTTTGCAGGTAGTTTTTGTTCATAAAGTAT
>JAMOPH010000177.1 GCA_027064665.1 bacterium
TGAAGACCAGCGCAAATGGGTTGCCGCTGTGGGATCGTTCGGTCCCAACGGGAAGGGACCAAATTATTACGACGACGACAACATAATTGTCATAATCGCCACCGAGGACCTCCCTAATGAATACTACACTAATCCTTGAGAATTCCCGGCAAGGGCGGAGTTTTCTTAAAAAATTTGCCACCGGCGGGCGCACCCATTATTATTCTGCGTGGCTGAAAAAATCCAGCAAATAGCGGGAACGATAGACAAAATCATCTTCCACAACCCCGAAAACGATTTCGCGGTGATCCAGATTATCCCCGACGACGGCGTTTTCCCGGTTATCGCCACCGGCACAATCCCCTCGCCTGTGGTGGGTCAGCGCGTGGAACTTTTTGGCAGATGGGTGGAGCATCCAAAATACGGAACACAGTTCGCGGTTGAGGATTTTAGGGCATACGCCCCCAGCGATGATGCCGCGCTGATAAAATACCTCGCCTCGGATTTAATCTACGGTGTGGGCAAGGTCTATGCCCGGCGAATTGTGGAAAAGTTCGGCGCCGATACGCTTGACATCATTATCAATCATCCCCGGCGGCTGACCGAAGTTGAGGGCATCGGCGCCGAGCGCGCCCGCAGAATCCACGAGGCGGTGAAAAAGGCGTTCACCGAGCAGGCATCACTGCAGAAACTGGCGGCGATGCTCTTTGAATACGGCTTCGGTCCCGGCACCATCCGCAGAATATGGCGGCGTTACGGCGAAGGTGCCGTGGAGGTCGTGTCAAAAAATCCATACCTTTTAGCAGAGGAAGTCTGGGGAATCGGCTTTTCCACCGCGGATAAAATCGCCCGCAAGAGTGGAATTTCTCCCGAGGACCCGCGCAGAATCGCCGCGGGGATTGTTCACATTCTTCAGCGCGCCGCCGATGACGGACACTGCTTCCTGCCGCGAGGCGAACTTATCCCCGCCGCCGCAAATCTTTTGGAGGTGGACCAGCCGCTGGTGGATGAGATTCTGGGGCAGTCCTGCGCGGTGGAAAAACTTATCTGCGACGGCGAGCGGGTCTATCTGCCCAAATTCTACCACGCTGAGGTTGAAGTTGCGCGCCGCGTGGCGGAACTTTTAGCCGAACCGCCCGGCAAGGAAATTCATTTCACTATGGCAGAGTCCCTTTTCAATCTTGCCTGCCGCGAGTTGGGGGTGCAGTATACCGACGAACAGCGCGAGGCGATAATCGGCGCGCTTTCGGGAAAGATGCTGATAATCACCGGCGGACCCGGCACCGGCAAGACCACAATCGTCAGGGCGATTCTTTTCGGCGCAAAGCAGTTGAAATGGGGAGTGGAACTTGCCGCGCCCACCGGTAGAGCGGCAAAACGCCTTTCGGAGACCACCGGACACTCCGCGCGGACAATCCACCGCCTTTTAGGGTTCAATCCCGGAATTGGGCGGTTTGAGCACAATCCCGACAACCCGCTTGACGCCGACCTGGTGATTCTTGACGAGGTCTCAATGGTGGATCTGGAGTTGTTCCTGAATTTTTTGAGGGCGCTCAAACCCCGGACACGGCTGGTGCTTGTGGGCGATGCCGACCAACTTCCCTCGGTTGGTCCCGGCGCGGTGCTGTCGGATTTGATTCGGTCCGAGAAAATCCCGGTGGTGCGGCTGACAAAAATCCTTCGCCAGGACGAACACGGGCTTATTGTCTCCAACGCCCACAGAATCCTGCGCGGGCAGATGCCCATAATCCGCAACGACCCGCAGGATGACTTTTTCTTCTCCCGGCAGGAGGACCCCATCGCCGCGCGGAATTTAATCGCCGACCTCGTGTGCGAGCGAATCCCGCGCCGGTTCGGCTTTGACCCAGTGGAGGATATTCAGGTAATCACGCCGATGCACAAGGGCAGGTGCGGCGCGAGGGAACTCAACAGAATTCTGCGCGAGCGCCTCAATCCTCTTGCGGCGACGACCGAGTTCCCCTTTGCCCCCGGAGACAAAGTTATGCAGACCGCCAACAACTATGATTTGGGCGTTTTCAACGGCGAAATCGGGCGGGTGGCAGAAATTGACCCCGACAACGCCCGCATCGTGGTGGAATATGATTTCGGCAGGGTGGTCTACGACCGGATGTATTGGGATCAACTTCAACTTGCCTACGCGGTGACGGTGCACAAATCGCAGGGGAGCGAATATCCCGCGGTGGTTATGCCGATTCTGACGGAGCATTATATAATGCTGACGCGGAATTTGTTATACACTGCGGTCACGCGGGCGAAAAAGTTGATAGTTCTGGTGGGGACGCACAAGGCTTTGGCAATCGCAGTCCGCAACAACCGCCAGATGGAGCGCTACACTGCGCTGGCGGAAAGACTCGCCGATGCGCTTTCCGAGACCGAGTGAGCCAAATTCCAACTTTTCCTTTGAAAAATTTTGCTGCGTTTTAATTTTTTGGTGAACCGGAAACGAGGGGGTAAAAATATGCCCTACACCGCAGGAAGGCAGGACAGGGGAGATATCCAGATAACCTACGAGCCCGCCGAAAGCGGCGGAATCCAGATTGAGTTGACCACCAGCCTTGAGCGCCTCTACGGCGATGCCATCCGCGCCGAGATTGAAAACGCCGCA
>JAMOPH010000178.1 GCA_027064665.1 bacterium
GAACGCCCGCAGAAGGTTGGGGTCCTCGGAGAAATGCGCCATAAGGCGGAGTTCAATCTGCGAATAGTCGGCGGACATCATCAACCAGCCCTCCCGCGGGACGAACGCCTCCCTTATCTGCCCGCCCAATTCCCCGCGAATCGGGATGTTCTGCAGGTTGGGGTCCGAGGACGAGAGCCGCCCGGTGGCGGTGCCAGTCTGGTGGAATGTGGTGTGGATTCGCCCGGTTTCGGGGTTTATCATCCGCGGAAGCGCCTCAATGTAGGTGGACAGAAGTTTTGCCATCTCGCGGTATTCAACGATGTATTGCGCGATTTCGTATCCCTCCTGCGCCAGTTGGGAGAGGACCTCCGCGTCGGTGGAATATCCCGTCTTGGTCTTTTTCTTCGGCGGAAGCCCCAATTTGACGAAAAGGACCTCGGAAAGTTGCTTGTGGGAGTCAATGTTGAACTCCTCGCCGGCGATTTCGTAGATTTTTTTCCGCATCTGTTCAAGGCGGGCGCGGGCAATCCGCCGAATCTCCTCAAGTTTTTCCAGATCAAGGCAGATTCCGGTCATCTCCATATCCGCCAGAACCCACACCAGCGGCATCTCAATGTCGTAGAACAACCGGTCAAGGCTAAGTTCTTCCAGTTTGGCGGAAAGTTTTTCATAAAGGCGCAGGGTTATGTCCACATCCTCGCAGGAGTAGGCGGCGGCATTTTCCGGCGGAATCCGGTCGAAGGTCACCTGTTTTTTGCCTTTGCCGGCTACATCCTCAAAGGATGTCATCCGATAGCCGAGGTATTTGAGGGCTAAAAAGTCCAGTCCGTGTTGGTGCGCGCCGGGGTCAAGCAGATATGCGGCAATCATCGTGTCAAAGATTTTCCCGGAAATCTCAAATCCCGCCCGCCGCAGAACCTTGAGGTCATACTTTATGTTCTGCCCGATTTTGAGGGCATCGGAGGTCAGAAGGGGCGAAAGAATCCTGCGGACCTCGTCTAACGGGAGGTTGACCTCGTCAAAGAGCGAATCGCCGCCGGCGGTGTGCCCCAGCGGGATGTAGAACCCGGTTTTGACCCTGTAGGATATGGAAATTCCCACGATTTGCGCGCGCATAGGATCCTCGGAGGTGGTCTCGGTGTCCACGGCGAATTTCCCGGCGGCAAGCGCCTCGTCAACGATTTTGCGCAGTTGGTCCAGCGATTTTATGAGAACATACTCCTCATCGCCTTTTTGGGTGTCTCTGTGCGACGGCAGAAGTTTTTTGATGAGCGTGGCAAGTTCGTATTCCTGAAGTATGGGCAGAAGTTTTTCCTCGTCGGGCGGGCGAAGGCGGGCTTTTTCCCAGTCAAAATCTATGGGCAAATCGGTGCGGATACGCGCCAGTTCCCGCGACAGATACGCCGACTCGCGCCCCGCCTCAAGTTTTTTGCGGAGCGAAGGCTTGATTTTGTCAAGGTTTTTGTAGATTTCGTCAAGGGAGCCGAACTCGTTGAGCAGTTTTGCGGCGGTTTTCTCACCGATGCCCGGCACGCCGGGGATATTATCGGATGTGTCGCCGGCGAGGGCGATGAAATCCAGCACCTGTTCGGGGCGCACGCCGAATTTTTCGTGGGCGTTGTGGACCGTCCAGAGTTTGTCGGGCTGGTTGCCCCTGCCGGGCGCGAGCATTGAGATGCCCTCCTCAAGCACCTGCAGGAAATCCTTGTCGCCGGTATACAGCAGGACCTCAAAGCCCTCCTGTTTTGCGCGTTTCGCCAGCGTGCCGACGACATCATCCGCCTCAACACCCTCAATCTCAACCACGGGGATGTTCAGCGCCTCAATTGCCTGCTTGATGACCGGCAGGAGTTCTGCCAGTTCGTCGGGCATTTTCGCCCGCGTGGACTTGTATTCCGGGTATTTCTCGTGGCGGAATGTGGGCTTGCCGGAATCAAAGGCGACGATGATATAATCGGGCTTCTGCTCGCGGATTACTTTCTCCAGCGAGTTGAGCGTGCCGTAGAGCGCGCTGGTATTGACCCCCTTTGAGTTGCGCAGGGGATTTCTAATCATACTAAAGTGATTTCTATACGCCAGCGCCGTGCCGTCAATGAGAACCAATTTACCTTTTGAGGACATAGTTTCCTCCTATAGATATAGAAATACCAGTATAATCGTGGTTGTGTTGTAAATTAGATGGGTCAGCAGCGATGGAGTTAGAGATTTAGCGTAATATCTTGCCAGTGTTAGAATTAGACCGAGAGTGAAGACCGCAATTACCGCGAAGGGATTCCCGGCGTATTCCGGAATGTGCGCCGCGGCAAACCATCCGGCGACTATAACTATCGCTATCCACGGTTTTATATATTTTAGCAGTATCGGCAATATAAATCCGCGATAATAGAACTCCTCAATCAGCGAGGCGAAAGGAATAAGCGCCGCTATGGCTATTTTCCCGGAGGTCGTGGACAGGATTTCATACAGCGGGGAGTTCTGCTGGGCGGTTTCCGGCTCTATTGAGTTAAGCAAAAAAGCCAGCCCAACCGCAAGGGCGGAGTATCCCAGCGCCGAAACGGGGGAAATTTTGCGTATCGCAAAGCCCTCGGCGAAACTTTTGCGGGGCTTTATAACCATAAAAT
>JAMOPH010000179.1 GCA_027064665.1 bacterium
CTGCAATGTCGGTCTGCCGGAACATCTCCGCCGGCATTGAATCAACCACGACCACGACCTCCCGCCCGATGCGAATCAAAGAAATCTTCGCTCCGCTCAAATTCGCCACGGTGGAGCGGATTATCCTGTCCGCCCTCGGGATATTGGGCAGCATACTTCCACTGCAGTCCTCAACAAACACGATGGCAGAGGAAGAGTCAGCAATCGGGCGGCAAGCCACAAACGGGATTTTGTCCACCCTGTCGGCGACAATTTCGGTAAGTTCCGCCTGCGAGGGGGAAAAATCCCCGGCACAGAAATACAGCGCCACCGTGTCGGGGAAATTGCGGGAGTCCACGGTCACAGAATGCTCAATCTCCTCAACCGGCGCAAAAATCAGATGGGCACTCCCCTTTTGCCCCGCGCATCCCCACAGAAATATAAAAAATCCCGCCGCAAACCAGATTATTATTTGGCGAAATTTTCCCATAATTAGAAATCTCTCCCCATCCCTATTCCAAAAATCCAGCGGTTATAATTGCGAAGTTGAGGTATATCCGGATTATACTCGCTTTCTGCCCGGCGCATAATAAATCTAACAAAGGGCTTTATCCAGACATTTTCTGCGGCAAAAAGTTTTGCCCCTGCCTGCCCGGTGAAGACAAACTCCTCCCGCCCTAAATGAAGCGGGTCAACCCAGTAGTTTTTCTGCGAGGTATAGACCCTGTGGGCAAGTTTCAGGTCCAAAAAGCCCCTCGCCCTGCGGGAGAATACCGCAAAATCCCAGTCAATTCCCGCATATCCGAGGTCCTGCTCGTAGGAGATGTCGCCCTCATCGGAACTCTCCTTGGTCTCGCCGGCGGTGTCATATCCACGGGCATCACTGCGGGTGAACCTGTATCCGAGGGAAAAATCCACTTTTCCGTATCTGCTCACCGATATATCTATCTCGTCCCTCTGCGAATCATACTCGGGGAAATAGTCATTATATAGATATCCGCTCCTTTTATATCTAACAGAGGCATAGAGATACGGCACAATTCTAACCGATACCTTTGTCGCCCCCCACAGGGACGAATACGAACACCACTGGGGTGCATCGGTTTCGGGGTCATAATACGAGCGGGTGGTGTATCTGGGCGTCCAGCCGAAGGAAATCTCAAATTTTAGTCCGCCCCGTCTGGCGAAAATATACCCCGAGCCGGAGATATAGTCCTTTGGCGAGTTTTTGATATATTTCGCCCCCCTGACCGAAAAGCCGGCGCCGAATTTCGTCTTATTTCGTTTTGCGGTCAAATCTGCGGAAAAGCCGGCACGGAATATGCCATCATCAACCGTTTTCTGCAGAAATCCCGAACCGCCGGAAAGGAACTCGTCAATCTCGCCGTCGGAGAGACTGCATATATTAGAATCGTAGCGGAACTCCCCCCACACCGACGGGGAAAACTCCGCACAGGCAACAGCGAAAATCAGCAGTGTCAGTATCGCACTTTTCATCACGAGGGAAATTAAATCATCTTTGTTGCCCGGTGGCAAGAAAAATCGCAATTCAAAATATGTTGCTTTAATCGGGGATTTTGATATTTTGGGCAAAAAGGAACCAACAAAGGAGAGACTATGAACTGGGAACTTCTCAAAGAACTGTCGGATGCGCCGGGTCTTCCCGGGGCGGAGGAGAAAATCCGGGACATCATCTACCGTGAACTCTCCCCTATGACCGACGAAATCACCGTGGACGCAATGGGCAATATCATTGTGCACATCCCCGGCGAGGGACCAAAGTTTATGCTTGACGCCCATATGGATGAGGTCGGCTTTATGGTCAGCCACATTGATGACCGGGGTTTCATCCGGGTTATACCGCTTGGTGGAATTGACCCGAGGGTGTTCTACGCCCAGCGTGTGGTGATATGGGGACGGGAGAAGGTCTATGGCGTGGTGGGTGCTGTGCCGCCTCACCTGACGAGGTCAAATCCCTCCGCGCGCAATGAGACCGTGCCCATAGAGGATTGCTTCATTGACACGGGGCTTTCCGCAGAGAAGGTCCACGAACTTGTGCGTGTGGGCGATTTGGTCACCTTTGACCGGGAATGCGTAGAGACCGAGGAATCGCTCATAGGCAAGGCGTTTGACGACCGGGTCGGGGTGTTTATGCTGATTGAGGGTGTCAAGGCAGCACACAAACTGGACTGCGACCTGTATCTTGTTGGTGCGGTGCAGGAGGAAGGCGGTCTTCGCGGCGCAGGACCTGCGGCATACCAGATTCAGCCGGATGTTGCGCTGTCCCTTGAGGGAACGGTGGCAAACGATATCCCCGGCGCGCCAGCCCACAAGCAGTTCGCACATCAGGGCAAAGGTCCCGAAATCAGGCTGTCCGACGGAAGATTTATCGCCAGCAGGGACTGGGTGTTTTTCATCTCCGACCTGGCGAAGGAGTTTGAGATACCTCACCAGATAACGGCAAAAAAGATAGGCGGAACCAACGCAGCGGAAATCCAGACCACAGGTTCTGGCACAAAAGCCACTGCTCTGGCAATACCCGTGCGGTATATCCACAGCCCGCAGGGGATTGTCAGAAAATCCGATGTCCAGGCAGGGGTGGAACTTGTGG
>JAMOPH010000180.1 GCA_027064665.1 bacterium
CCTGCGGCTTTGCGGGCAGGGCAGGCGGAACAAGATTTCCACCAGATTTCGCCGCCACAAGGCGCCCACCACCGGGAAGTCTCATTTCACAATCGCCGAGCACCGCAACCCAATAGCCTCTGCCCACCTCCAACTCGCCCGCGGGATAATACGCACCGTCCCCGGCATCATAGCCGAACACCGAATGCGCCACAAAGTAGTTCGGCTCAAAGTTCATCTGGTCAAGGGCAAAATAGCCCGTGGCACTGTAGGGCACGCCCACAAGGTTCCACAGATAGTGCAGGTCCACGGTCACGGTGTCCACCGGGCGCCCGGTTACAGTGAACGATGCCGGCGAATCATACAGCACAAAATATCCTCGCCCGGGCTCAATCTCATCCGGCACGAAGAACGAATCCGCCGCAGGGTCGTAGGTCAGAACCATCAGGTTGCCCGGGAACACAACATCGGTAGTGTTCTCCGCCGGCTGAACAGGAATTGAGAGCAGATGCCACCCGGGTTCAAGGTCAAAGGATATCTCCCTCAAGCCCGGCTCGTGGACATTGAAGTAATCATACAAAAGCCTGCGGATAAACTCGTCCTTGGTGCTGGGCGATGCGCCATCCACAAGCGCCAGCGGGCTGATTGTGGAGAACGCCGTTTTGAACCCGTCGCCCTCGTAGGTGACCGCAACCGCTCCGCCAACACCGCCCACCAGAAGCGTCAGCAGGGTGTCGCCCTCAAAGGACGACAGATAATCCGGATACAGCGCCCAGTTCTGATACGGATTGGTTATCCCGAACTCCAGCCCATCGGCGACACCATAGCCAACCACCGAGCCGGTGGTGTCCCCGGTGATTGTCCAGGCGTCTTGATTTGCGCCGGAAACCCCAAGATAATCGTAGGCAAACTGCCCAGCACTAAAGGACGACGCCCCGGAATAGACATCCCACAGAAAGTCCTGCCCGAACAGAGCGAATTTTCCGCCGCCGTCAAGATATGCCGCAATGTTTACCTGCTCGCTGTCGGACAGCGTCCAGCCGCCGGTGTAGCCTATTCCGCAGTCCCACAGCACCGCCTGATATCCCGACAGGTCCTCGGCGGAGATGTAGGTGTTGGGCGGAAGTTCCACCGCATTGAACGGCACGCCGATATCCAGAAGAATCTGCGCCATCGCAATTCCCTCATCCGGGGCAAAAGAGCCGTCGTTGAGGGTGACAAAATTGCTCCCGTCATCGTCAACGAACAGAACCCAGGCATCGTCGTTCCACGCCAGCGGAAGCGCCACAGCGGTGTCGGAGGGGTCAGAGTATCCGTGGTCGTAGGAAGCGACCACATAGTAGTAGTGGAGAACGCCGTTGGTCACGCCGCTGTCCACGAAGGCGAAGGAATCCGACGGCACAGAGCCGACATAGTCAAACGGACCGGTCGGCGAATCCGCCCGATAGACCCAGTATTCATTGAGTCCCTCTGCCTCAAGGGGGCTCATAAGCGCCGGGGCGACAGCATTCACCAGCGCCCTGCTGGGGATTTCCGGCACTGTGGGAATCGCCCTCACAAATCCCCGATGCGGGTCGGCAAGGGCATAATCAATTCTTATCGGCGAACTGCGGTCAGCAACGGGTGTGGGCGCAAGCCTGAGCATCTCACCCTCGCCGTAGGAGACCTCAATGTATTCCAGCGCCTCGCCCCAGTCCTGCCAGACGCTCATACGATGGGAATAATACCGGGTCACAGGCGGCGAGGTGCCCGGCTCATCGTCATCCGCCACCACCGACGGCAGATGACTCCCCAGAAGCCGCACCCCCAAATGAATCTTCTGCCCCGGATAGATAACCAATCCAGCATCGGAGAGGTCAATCTCTGTCCACTGGGCATATCCCGCCGAATCGGGCACCGGCGAAATCACCATAGAATCAATCAAATCGGTGTTCACATCGGGATACCCCGTTCCGTCGTCCGCCCAGATGTGCACCGAGACATCCGGATACGAACCGCTGCTGTAGAACACAATTCCGGCGGTCTTCAGCGTGCACGGGAACCACACCTCAAACCGGGTGTCAAAAATGCTCCCCGCATCAAGGCTGTCCACATACCACAGGGTCTCTGCCGAAGGGTTGAAGTAGTAAATTTTCTCCTGCGTTCCGGGATAACCCAGCGGCGGGTCCCACATCAGAAGGACCTCGCTGTCAAGATAACTGAACGCCCGCAGGTTTCTTATCGGGTTCAGCGGCGTGTTGAATGGAATCAGGGCAAAATTCTGAACCACATCCGACTCCTCAATTCCGATTATCGCAGTCTGGGGGACATAGCCCATATGCCACGCCTCAACCGTGTAAACCCCCGAGGACAGTTCAAAAGAATACGAGCCATCGGGACCGGTGGTGTCGGCGTCACCGGTCTCAACAATCCTGACGATGCTTCCGGAAAGGTCTGTGGGCGGCGGAGAACCGCCAGTCCCCGGCGAAAGACTCACAACCCCCGAAAGCGTGTGCGTCTCGCCGCTCTCCAGATACCTGACCACCGCCTGAATGTAGA
The DNA here is from genome assembly GCA_027064665.1 of bacterium. Lineage (GTDB taxonomy): Bacteria > UBP14 > UBA6098 > B30-G16 > B30-G16 > JAMOPH01. The sequence continues at coordinate 2,518 of JAMOPH010000180.1, forward strand.
ATTTATAATCCGAGCCGAACCAGGTGCTGTCATCATAACTGTAGAAGTACGAGTAATCGTCATCCTC
>JAMOPH010000181.1 GCA_027064665.1 bacterium
AGATTATAGCCGAAGAAATCATAGAATGAGCCCTCATCGCCAGTCCACATTGCCCGATCGCGATACTGCCGGTAAGAGGGATATATTCCCTTGACCACGAACACATCGGGTCTGAATTCGTTTTCGCCCAACATTTTGTTTGCAAGGGAATCATTGATATAGATGTCATAGTAAGTTTCCTCAAAATCGGCGGGGACAAGGGCGGACACGGTTTTGCCGCCGAATCCTCGTCCGACCACAATCCACATTCCCGGAAGCACATCGCCGTAGTCAAACCTTATAGCTCCAATCGCTCCCTCGCCGTGAATCCAGAGCCCCAAAGGGATAACCTTTTCCGCCTTCACGGGAGTAAATCCATTGGCGAGCAAAGTATCATACAAACTGCGTGCCGCGGGAAATGAATCCAGAATTCCACTTATCGGAATGTCAATACAGATGGATTCCACTACCGGACATTCCTGCCAAACTATACTATCGGGGCTAACTTGCGCAGATGCTACCCCCACAATGAGCAATATTGCAGTCAACCAACCTAATTCTGCCAACAAAAATCTCTTTTGTTTCATTCGGTCCCTCCTGCTTACAGGTACACACAAAAATTAACGGCATTAATTTCATAACTTCAAGAAAATTTCGAAGCAAAACACAGATTTTACTCGTCTGATGTCCTTATCGGCAGTCTAATATAAAAAGTCACTCCGCCAGCGGGGTTGTTCTTATACCATATGGAGCCCTTGTGCGCTTCTATAATTCTTGATGATATCGCCAGCCCAAGCCCGGTTCCGCTGGATTTTGTGGTGAAAAACGGCTGGAAAATTTTGTCGCCCAACTCCGGCGGGACACCGGGTCCGTTGTCGGAAAACTCTATCCAGCAGTAATTCCTCTCCCGGCGGGTTTTTATCGTTATTTTACCCCCTTTCCCGAGCACGCTCAATGAATTCCGTATCAAATTTATAAAAACCTGCTTTATCTGGTCGGGGTCAAATAGAAATTGCGGAATATCATCGGCAAGTTCGGTCTCAATTTTGATGTTTTTGTCATCAAACTCCGGTTCAAAAAGCACAAGCGCCTCGCGAACAACCTGATTTATATCGCCCATCCGGAAATTCTGCGATGAAATCCTCGCATATCCGAGGACATCCTCAACGATTTGTTCCAATCGCTCGGTTTCCTGAAGGATTATTTTGAGTTTCCGGTGCTTTTCGTCATCCTCCGGGATTGATTTTAGAAGTCTGCGGGTAAATCCGCCGATGGTCACCAGCGGGTTGCGGATTTCGTGCGCGACTTGAGCCGCCATCGCCCCGATTGTGGAAAGTTTTTCAGCCTCAACAAGTTTCTGCTGATTCTCACGAAGGGTGGTGTATGCCTCCTCAAGTTTCTGATAACTTCTGCGAAGTTGCTCCGTCAGCGAAGACCGCTCTATTGCAAGGCTGGCGTGGTTGGCGATGGATTTGAGAAGTTCAATCTCCTCGGGGGCGATTGGTTTGCCGGTTATCATATTGTCCACGATGAGCACCCCGACAGGCTTTGTCATAGATATAAGTGGCACAGCGACAAACTCGTGATATCCCAGAATCTCTGCGACTTCCTTGGCTTTGTTCCACACCTCGGGGTTGTCCGGCTTTATGTGATATGACCTCCCGCTTTTGAGGACCTCAATCAGAAAGTGCTGTGAATCCAGCGGAATTCTAAATTTCTTAACCAGTTGGGACACCAGCGAATCCCCCTTGCCCACCGCCTCCTGATATGCCTCCAGAGTCTCGGAGAGGGTGCGTGGTTCACGGGAGAGTTCCGCCCAGATTCTGCCAGCCTCCTCGGGGCTTGAGGGACCTATGGCATACTTGCCCTCAAGAACCCCCTCCTGCTCGTTGACTAACAGCATAAAAGCCCTGTTGAAACCCAAGCCCTCACGGGCGGTCACCGCCGTCAGAACTATGTGCAAAATTCTGTCCAAACTGTTGGTCCGCTGAAGGGTGTCCGAGATTTCGGAAAGGGTTTTGAGGGTCAGATTTTGCTGTTCAAGTCTTTTGTTCATTTCCTCAAGGTTTTTGCGGGCATTCATAAGTTCGGTGATCATTCTCTCCATCTGGGTGGTGTCCCGGGCAATCTGGACAATCTGGGTTACCTCACCGTTAGGCGAAAGCACCGGCGCAGCAATAACATCGTAGAACCTCTCCTTCCCGCTTTCATCCACCACCCGCTCGGTATATCGGATGATCCTTTTTCCCTCAAAAATTTTGTCCATTGGACAGTTGGGACAGGGCTCTTTAGCCCCAGTCCACAGAGAATAGCAGTGGGCTGGTCCCTCTATCCCCCTGTCCTTAAACCACTCCCTTGCCACATCGTTGGTCCACACAATCTTTTTCTCCCTGTCCAGAACAATTATGGCATCGCCGATTGCCCCGAGGATACACCTGAACCACTCCCTCTCCTGGCTGATTTCTGTGACATCGTCTAAAAGAATTATTATCTCGTCGCTTTCGGGCACGGACACTAAATAGACATCCGCCACCCTGCCGTCGTCAAAGTGATGGGAGAATGTCAGCGGATAATCCGTGTATTCCAGCGAGTTG
>JAMOPH010000182.1 GCA_027064665.1 bacterium
CACCACCAGATAAACCGAGGACGAATCCAGTCCGGCACCCAAGTCTTCGGCACAGACGACGATTGTCGGCTGGGGGACATCCAGCGTGCCGCCGTCTGCCGGCGCGAAGGACACAGTCGGCGGGGTGCGGTCAACCACAATCTGCCACGTGCAACTTTCGCCCTCGTTGCCGAAAATATCCTGCGCGAACACCTGAATTTCAAAGGTATCGCCGTCGGCGGCGGGAATTCCGGGGGCGAAAATCAGCGTGTCGCCCTCAAAGCGCATCCCGTCGGGATAGAGGTATTCTGCGCCGTCCAGCACGACCGCCGTGGACTCCCGCATAACCGCCACATCGTCGTGGACATAAATCGGCACCTCAAGGGACTCGCAGGCGAAGAACACCGAATCGCACTCCATCTCGGGTCCTGTGGTATCCACATAGACGCGCCAGCAGGAGACCGCGCGGTTCGGTCCGCACTGGGTTGAGGGGACCATATCCTGCGCGCCGATGCATATCTCCACGGAATCGCCCAGACCGAGATGCGCCACCGCCGGCGCAGGGACAGCCACCGTGTCATCAACAAAAATCACACTGGCAACAGTTTCCCCGGCGACAGCGACAGTCAGCGAATCGGGGTCAACGCCGGAGATTGAGTCCGATACCTCCCCGCGGATTATGAACGACGCCCCAACCGCGGTATCCGGCGGCGGGGAAATGGGAGTTATCGTCGGCGGAGAGAGATCAACGAAAAATGTGTGGGAGTCCTCGGGCTCGTTGACGCATCCCTCGGCGTTTATCAGCCTGCCGACAGCGATTGTATGGGTATCGCCGTCCTCAAAGCACTCCGGCGGACGAAAAATCAGCGTGTCCCCGCGGACCTCCAGACAGTCATCGCCGTATGGGGTGCCGTCATACCGCACGCGACAACCGGAAAGTTCCAGTTCGCTTCCGGTGGTTATCAGAAACTCCACCACGCCGCAGGTGCAGGCGGTGAACGAGTTCGGCGCGGGCAGAATCAACTCCGCCTGCGGGATATCTTGCTCCCCGAAAAACCCGACCCGGTGGACCACCGGGGAATCGTCGGTGGGCAAGCCCTTGGAAAGCGACAGCCGATATTGAAAATATCTGTGGTGGGTCGCCTCGGCGGGAAGGTCTCTGCCGTCGGGGATTTCAACCCAGTCGCTCCAGGCGGCGCCGTCGTCGGAATAGCGAACCTCAAGCACCACCGATGTGCTTCCCGGCAGGGTAGCATTCACGATTATGGAGTCAAGATGCACCGGGCAGCCGGCGTCAATCACCGATGATGTGTAAACTCCGTTCCCGCGCCCACCGAAAAAGGCGTAGAACATAGCGTTAATCATCCCCTTGGTCTCCCACTCGGTAGGGGTGAAATCCTCGCCGTCGTATTCCTCCTGATGCCCGGTGGAAAAGTAGGACGCAAAGACATCGTTTTCCGGGTCGTGGAAACTGTGCATATAGATTTGCCCATCGGGACCGCGATACCACACCTGCCCGGCGACAAAGTGCTCGCCGAAGGCGTGGCATTGGGTCACATCAAATTCGGCGGGAAGTTCAAAGGGATAGTGCAGGATTGGATGGGACGGGTCGGCGCCGGCGTCGCGGGTCACATGGGTGTAGATATTGCTCGGTTCGGCGCAGGGCACCCATTCAGCATCAAGTCCGGTAACTGGCGTAAGGCTGTTGAAGCGCGGATGTTCATACTCCGAATCAATGCACCACGGCTCGGACAGCGACCATCCCCTGCGCTTGGCGATGGTGTCGTGGGTGAGCATAACTCCACCGCCGTTTCGGGCGAATTCCACCACTGCGGCGCGGGCTCCTTCGGAGAGGTCGTTGTCCCTGCCGCCGTAGCCGTTGGCGATGCCGAACATCACGATGTGGTAGTCCATCAGACAGCGGGTTCCCACTGCCGCGCCGGTGAACGGGTCGTAAACCTGCCCGGAGTCGGTCGCCGAGGAAACCCGGTTGAACGCCGAGATAGGCACGACCTCAATTTTTATGTTCAGCGAGGGATTGCCATCGTGCATATAAGAGTAAATCGCCCGGGCGACGCAGTCGGCACAGTGCCCATCGGGATAGACCTGAAGGACGCGGATTGTGTCGTCGGCGGAAAGTGCCAGTGCGCCATCGTCGGTGCCGTCGGGGTCCGGCGAGAGGATGGAAATCAACACGGTATCGCCATCGGCGAAATCGGCAAGGCTTGTTTCAATGTATTCAAATGGAACTGCTTGTAATACAATAAACAAGCACAATATTATAAACCATAACCTCACCATATTTTACTTATCTGACTTGTTTTTATCGGATTGCAAAATTTCATCTGGGATAAGATGACCCAACTTCTCCTTTTTTGTGCGAAGATAATCCACATTGAACGGTGTGGGCGGCGCAACTATCGGAATCTGTTCAACTATTTTGAGACCATACCCCTCCAACCCGATGACTTTCTTGGGGTTGTTGGTCAGAAGCCGGATTGTGGAAAGCCCCAAATCAGCCAGAATTTGCGCGCCGATGCCGTAATTGCGCAGGTCGGCGCCGTGCCCGAGGCGGCAGTTCGCCTC
>JAMOPH010000183.1 GCA_027064665.1 bacterium
GGCGGATATTGAGAGGAAAAAACTTGATACACTGCGGTCGGTTCTTCGGCGGCATCGCGGCGACAAGCCAACCACTCTGCACATCCAGACGCCCGAGAAAACCTACCGCGCCCGCACACTGGCATACTCCACCAACGCCTCGCGGAAGATGTTTGACGAAATCAGAAAAATTTTGGGCGAGGGTTCCGTGTGGATGAGTATGTGAGGGCGCTTCTCGTCCGGCGGCTGTGTCGCCACTTTTTTAGCGGGAGAAGGAAAAACCCTCTCCCAGCGGGAGAGGGTCAGTGTTAGGGCATCTTTTGTTTGTTCCTTCATCCGCCCCGACTTCGTCAGGGCACTCTCTCCCAAAGGGAGAAGGAAAAACTTTTTATTTTCTCCTTCGCCCGAGAAAAGGACCGAGGGTGAAGGGGAAAACATACAAAGGTGAAATTATGCTTTTTAGACTGATACTTCTCGGTCTGGCGCTGGTGATTTTCTATCAGGTGAAAAGGGGGCTGGCGACCGGCACTATCCATATGCGCGGCGTCACCGCGGACCGCGAGGACAGCCCCGCGAAGTTCTACATCATCATAGCGATATATGTTCTCTTCGGGCTTATGCTGACATATTTTGCAGTTTTTGGCAGAGTGGAGGGCGGTTAAAACTCCAGCCCGAGGGAAAGATATGCCCGTGGCTTGGGAGAGATGTGCTCCAAATCGGTGGTCCAGGCGAGGTCGTAGTGGAACGCGAACATCCATATCCACGAGCGGATGCCAATTCCCAGTCCCATTTTGAGGTCCTTGAGTCTTCCCTCGCGCATCCCGCAGAAATTTGAATACGGCGGCGAGGCGACCCCGCCGAGGTCGGCAAAAAGCGCGCCGTTTATCCCGCGCACCGTTACCGGCGGAAAACCGAGGTCAAGATATTTTATAAAGGGATATCTAAATTCCATATTCAAAAGTGCATAGGCATTGCCCACAAACTGGAAATAATCATATCCGCGCAGGGGTTCCGCGATTTCGGAGATATAGATATCGGAGATTGAATATATATCCGTGCGCGCCACAGAGTAATTCAGCCACTGATTGACTCCGCCTAAATAGTATTTTTTGGGATACTTCCCGCCGGAATACGCCCCCGCAATTCTGAACGCAAAGGAATATCCCCTGCCGAAATGATAATACTGCCTGAGGTCAATTTCTGCCGCCCAGTATGATGTCGGATTGCGTCCAACAGGCGGGATTGACTCAAATTCTATCCTCCTGCGGGCACCGTTCAGCGGTCCGGTAAATCCCCACAGCGAGTTATCAAACACCAGCGCCGCGGTTATGGGGAAATTCTCCGAGTAAGTGTCATCATAGGGCGGGTCATAATAGTATCTGTCCACGGCGAAAAAGCCTGCGCCCAACTCCGCACGGGAAAACTGCGAGAAGGGATAGAACATATATATATGCCCGCCATAATATCTGTCCGAGAAAAGGCGATAATACTGGTCGTAAAAATAGTTTTTGTAGTGAAACGCCGTGAAATAAAAGTCTGCGCGGTGGCGAAGATATCCATACGCCGCATAGAAATTTGAATTATCTAAATTTTGATACAGGTCCGTGGAAATTATTATCTGGTGGTTGGCGAGGGCATCGGAAAGCATAATCGTGCTTGCTCCTTCAAGTCCATAGTAGGTGCTGTAGCCGAAATTTACCATCGTATAGTCTGCACTGAACTGCGGATGGTATTTTTTCACAACCTCTGTTTCCTCCGTGTCCGACTCGGAAAAACGGTATTTTGAGAGTTGCCCCCACACCAGCGGCACATCGGAGGAGGAAAGGTCGGCGGAATCCTCCTCCGCAGAGGCGAGATTCTGTTCCTCCCGCTGACCCTCAAACGCCGTCTCAAACACGGGCAGAGTATCTCCCATGGGTTTCACATTGTCCAGCACAAATATGTCCCAGCCGCCATACCAGAACGCCGCAAAGGCAATTTTTTTCCCATCCGGAGACCAGGTCGGAGTGTATGCCGCACAGATTAAATTGGTAACCGGATACAAAGTGTCGGCGTCAAGGTCATAGATGTATATATTCGCCACGCCGTTTCGGGCTGATGTGAACGCAATTTTGCTCCCATCGGGCGAAAACGAAGGATACTTGTTGTCGCGCCCATCGTAGGTCAACTGACAGAGCGAACTGTCGTCAAAATCCATCATAAACAGGTTATATCTGCCGTAGTGAGAGGGAAATTTGATTGATTTCGGAGCATTCGGCGCGGGTCTGTCCGAGGAGAACACCAGAAATCTTTCATCCGGTGAGACCGCGGGGTAGTTGTCGTCGTAGACATCGTCGGTTATCTGCACAAGATTTTTCCCCGATGAGTCGGCGGCGAAGATATCCCTCTGCCCGTGGTGAAGCGCGGCGAAAAATATCCTGCCGCTTCTGGTAATAAACGGCGAACTGATTTCCCTGATGTCAAGCGTGTCAAAGACGATTGTCCTGACTCTTTTGCCGGCGGAGACATCAACTATCGCGATTCCGTCCTTCCCGCCGACCTTGACCGAGTGCACCAAAAATTTCCCG
>JAMOPH010000184.1 GCA_027064665.1 bacterium
TGGGCGTCCGGTTGATTGAGGGCGAATTGAACATCGGCGAATCCTCGGCAACTCCACTGATAAGAATGCTCCGCCGTTATTTTCCCGAGAACTACGATGTGGTGATTGATTCCCCGCCCGGTGCGGCTCATCCTATGGTGGAGTCCGTCCGCCACGCAGATTTTGTGATTCTGGTCACCGAACCCACGCCGTTCGGTCTGCACGACCTCCGCGAGGCGATGGTCATCATAAAAACGCTGGGCAAGCGCGCCGGAATTGTCATAAACCGCGCCGATATCGGCACAGATGAGGTCAAACAATTCGCCCGCAAGAACGACCTGCCGGTGCTTATGGAGATTCCCTTTGATGAGGAAATTGCGCGGAACTATTCAATGGGGCGTGCGCCGGCAGAATTTTCCCCGCAATGGCGCGAAAAATTCCGCCAACTCTGGTTCAAAATCAAGGAGATGGCAAAATGAGGCAGATTGTTGTGATAAGCGGCAAGGGCGGCACTGGAAAGACCACCGTCACCGCGGCGCTGGCAAGACTGGTTGAAAACAAAGTCCTTGTTGACGCCGATGTGGACGCCTCAAACCTTGAAATACTAACCTACCCCAAGACCGTGAAGACGGAAAACTACCGCGAAGGCGAAATCGCCGTGATAGACCCCCAGAAGTGCATCTCCTGCGACCTGTGCCGTCAGCACTGCCGTTTTGACGCAATAGTGGTTGACGATGCGGGAAAATACTCGGTGGACGAGCACGCCTGCGAGGGGTGCAAGGTGTGTCAGTTGGTCTGTCCGGCTGGCGCGGTGAGTATGGTTGAGGTTGAGGCGGGAGTGGTCAAGCAATCCGAGACGCCTTTTGGGATGCTTTACCACGGTGAACTTTCCGCAGGGCGCGACAACTCCGGCAAAATGGTGACATATCTTCGCGAATTGGGCGCAGACTACGCCCAGCAAAATAACCTTGACTGGGTTCTCATAGACGGCGCCCCCGGAATTGGTTGTCAGGTCATCGCCTCGGTCACTGGAGTTGACGGCGCAATAGTTGTATCCGAGCCCACACTTTCGGCAATGCACGACCTCAAGCGCGTTGTGGAACTTGCGTTGCACTTCAGGGTCAAGGTCGGCGTGGTCATCAACAAAGTGGACATAAACCCCTCACTTTCGCGGGAAATCCGCCGATGGGCAGAGTCTCAAAATCTTCCCGTGCTGGCTGAAATCCCTCTGGACAAAAGAATTATCCGTGCTATGGTGGAGAAAAAGTCCCCGATAGAGATTGGCGATGAATCCCTGACCGACCTCTACCGCCGCATATGGACGGATTTTGTGAATCATTATTTTCCAAAATAATTCTGCGGGGGCAACCCTTTTTGAAAAAAGGGCTTTCCCCCGCACCCCCTTCCTAAAAACTTTTTGGGTCGGCGTTCGGAAATCAAAGATTTCCGAACGCCGAAAAGTTTTTAGGAAAGAGGGCGAGGAAAAACCGCTATGCCCTTCCATAGCAATTTGGGATTTTCTCCGCGGCGGAGTAAATCTTTGATTTAGTCCGCCGCAAAATCCCAAAATTCTTTGGAAAGGGGCGCGGGGGAGAACCTTTCTTTTAAGAAAGGTTTCCCCCGCAAAAACTCCTCAAAAACTGCTCCATAAACCTTTCGGTTTCCAAAAATGCCCTTGTGATGTCCCGGTGGATGGCGTAAAAAGTCGCCAGTGCCGATGAGAATGTGCATCCTGTTCCGCGGGGAGTTTTTTCTATTTTGGGGCGAGAAAATTTTACGGTTTTTTCGCCGAAAATCAATATATCGGTGGCGGTGTCGCCATCGGAGTGCCCGCCCTTGAGTATCAATCCCCGAATGTGGAATTTTTCCAATGCGGCAACTATATTTTTGTCTTCCGGGGCGATTCCGAAAAGGCGGCGGAATTCCGGCAGGTTCGGTGTCAGAAGGTCAATTTCGGGCGACAGAGCCGAAGAAATTTGACCAATCTGGTCTTCCTCGGTGAGGGGAAAACTATCCGATGATGCCAGGACCGGGTCCCAGACGACGAAAAAATTTTTTCGCCGCCGAAATTTTTTGAGAATTTCTGCAATTGTCTCCGCCACCTGCAGGTTCGGGACCATCCCGATTTTTACTGCATCGGGGATTTTTTGTTCCCACACTGTCTCAACCTGCCGGCGCAGAGTTTGGGGGTCAACAGGCACAAAACCATATCCGGAGTGGAAATCCTGCACAGTTAGTGCGGTTATAACACCGCCGGCGTAACTGCCTATCGCAGTTATCGTTGCGATGTCCCTCACAAATCCCGCCTTGCCCGAGGGGTCCAGCCCCGAGAGGACGAAGATATATGTGTCCTTCTCCATATGGATAAGATGTGTTTCAGTATTGATGGCGGAACACATAAATCACGCCGCCGCCCGAGGTGGTTGACCTCGCCCCGACATAGACATAGTGATTTGTTGCCGCAACACAGTTAGCATATGTGAGGCTCCGCTCAAATGCCTGCGTGGTCCGGTCAAGGTGATAGGAGAAATACACCCGCAGCA
>JAMOPH010000185.1 GCA_027064665.1 bacterium
AAAATCTTGTGCTTTTGGTCTCCAGACCAATTGAGACGGGAATTGTTCCCCAAAGCGATGATGATGCCCGCCGTTGCGGGCGCAGTTTTCTGGAAAATCATCCCGAAATTGTCGGCGTTCCATCGGGCAACTTCTCGTTTGAAAGTGTCCACAGGATAAAAAACTTCTGGGCGGTGTCGTTCCATCAGACAGAGGGTGGATTTCCCGTCTGGGGCGCAAGGGTTAAGATGGCGATAAATTCCCGCGGCGAGGTGTTCTACTTTTCCAGTTCTGCGAAGGTGCTGAAAAGTTGTGCCCCTGAGCAGAATATCGGCGAGCAGGAGGCTGTGGCAACTGCCGTTAACTATATAAAACCCGCCAGTTATACGGTTGACCGGGCGGAGAAGGTCGTGTGCGCCGTGCCGCAGGGGGAGTTCTATCAGGGGGTTCTGGTCTGGTGGATTGAAATTCACACAAAAAATCCCGCTGGCTGGTGGCGGGTGTTTGTTGATGCCGGCACCGGCGAGATAATCACTCTTGTGAATGAACTGCGCACGGTCTCCGGGAGCATTCAGGGGGAATATCTGCCTCACTACTACGACGACCCCACAGAGGTTGGCGGTTTCCCGTATGAATATCTAATTATAGACTCCGAAAGCGGCTATGCCGACGAGGACGGCAACTTTTCATCTCTGGGAGGCACGGGAACCTCTCATTCGTTCTACACCACTCTCTCCGGGCGGTATTGCCGCATAGTTGATAACGCCTACGATGTGGCGGCTCTCTCCACCGACTTCTACGGCGACAGTATAGATTTTGTCTGGAGCACACCGGAATTCCGCACAGACCAACTTAATCTATACTACCACACCAACTGGATACACAGTTGGGTGAAAAACTATCTTGGATATGATGGTATGGATTATCAGATGCCGGCAAGGTGCAACGATACCATAATGTCTGACAACGCCTATTATGATGGATATGGAATTAATTTCGCACCGGAGGGGACTTATTTTCACGAATTAGCGCTGTTTGCAGAGGTTATATATCACGAATACACCCACGGAGTTACTCATCATATATATCCCCCGGACGGTCTGTCCTACGAAGGGCAAAGCGGCGCAATTGACGAGGCTTTGTCGGACTATTTCCCGTGTTCCATATTTGATGACCCCTATATGGCGGAAAGAACATACATCGGGTCTCCCTCAGAATATATGCGGAATCTACACAACTCCAACCGTTATCCAGAGGATTATATTGATGAAGTCCACCACGACAGTCAAATTATATCCGGTGCGTGGTGGGATATACGAGGCGGGTTGGGAGCAGGCTACACCGATTCTCTGATTCACTACTCAAGATTTCTCTACCCTGCCACATTTGAGGATTTTCTATATGCCACCCTTTCGGTTGACGATGACGACGGCAACATTGAAAACGGCACACCCAACGCCGGAGTTATATACACCGCTTACTCCCGCCACGGGATTGGTCCCGAAAATATGCTGACCATATCTCACACTCCTCTCCCCTGGACCGAGGACACAACAAATCCATACCCGGTGGATGTTGAAATCACCACGCTTTTTGGAATAGACACAGCGGTGGTCTATTACCGTGCAATCCATCCGGGGGGCACCCCTGACTGGCACACCGTCCATCTTGAAAACACGGGCGGAACCACCTGGGAAGGCGAAATTCCCCCTCAACCTCTGGGAACTATGGTGCAGTATTACATATACGCCGTGGACATAATCGGCAACTCCCTGACTGACCCGCCGGCAGGGGAAACCGGTCCCTATGTGTTCCGTGTCACCCTTGATGACACTCCGCCCACTATTGAGCACATTCCGCTCCAAAATGTCGGGGTTTCTGCGTGGTCGCCAAAGGTTGTCGCTTTCGCCCGAGACGAGTTCGGAATATCGTCGGTGGTCCTGCAGTATCAGATAAACGGCACGCCGATGCCCGAGGTCAACCTTGAATATGACGCCGCCCTTGATAGATGGATTGGCGAATTTGAAGATTCCGTCCACATAGGCGATGTAGTAAGATACAAAATCATCGCCACCGATGCCTCGCTTGAGCACAACACCGCCGCATATCCCTCCGAAGATTCCTGGGTTGAATTCACTGTCCAGAGGCATTATACCAACGATGTCGAGACCGGCGGATATGATTTTTCGCACTATCACCTCTCCGACGGCTACATAGATTCGTGGCATAAAACGAGTTTGCGGACGCATTCGGGAGATTTCGCCTTCAAATGCGGCGACGCCTCTTTAAGCGATTACTCCAACTTCATTGATGCCTGCCTTGAACTTCCCGAGATATTTGTCTCCCCCGGGGACACTTTTTCCTTCTGGCAGTGGATGGATGCGGAGACATCTAACATATACGACGGCTACGCCTGGGACGGCGGCATTGTTGAGATAAGCACCGATGGCGGTTCACACTGGCACCAGATTGCTCCCATAGGCGGATACCCCTTTAGAATCAGAAACAATCCCGAATCCCCCTTTGAAGCCAATACTCCT
>JAMOPH010000186.1 GCA_027064665.1 bacterium
GCCGGAAAAGTCCAAGTCAATCTGGAGCGGCGGCTTCGGAATCGGCGTGGATACACCCGTTGGGCCGCTGAAGATACTCTGGGGAATGTCAAATTTAGACACCAAATATCTGCTTTTTGACTGGGGGTATCCCTTCTGAGCGGCTTTTATAAGTTGTGGTGGTTCAAAAAATTGTTGACAACTTTTTGCGGGGGGATAAATTATCAACGACAAGAGCGGCAAAACCCAAAGGAGGCAAGATGGAAGACATTGAAGCCAAAGTCAAAGAACTGATTGTGGAAAAACTTGGAGTCAGCGAGGACCAGATTACACCCGAGGCGCATTTTATTGACGACCTTGGGGCGGATTCCCTTGATACAGTGGAGTTGGTGATGGCGCTTGAGGAGAACTTTGACATTGAAATTCCCGATGAGGATGCCGAGAAACTTACCACTGTGGGAGCCGCCATTGATTACATCAAGTCCAAACTGGAAAACAAGTAATCGCCTATGAAAAGACGAGTGGTGATAACCGGGGTCGGTGCTGTTACACCTCTGGGCAACGACCCCGAAACTTTTTGGAACAACCTTTTAGAGGGGAAATCCGGTGTGGGCAGGGTCACCCGGTTTGATGTCAGCGGGTATCAGTCCCAGATTGCCGGCGAGGTCAAAGATTTTGATATAAGCGCCTATATTGACCCCAAGGAGGCACGCCGGTGGGATTTATATGCCCAGTATGCCTTTGCGGCAGCATCTCAAGCCTGCCAGCAGGCGAAAATTGAGCCCGATACTTTCCCACCCGACCGTGCCGGAGTTATAATCGCCTCGGGAATCGGCGGAATCACCACACTCCTTTCCCAGTATGAGGTGCTTCTCAAGCGGGGGAACAGGCGTGTGAGCCCGTTTGTCATCCCGATGATGATTCCCGACATTGCGTCGGCGCTGGTGTCGATGAAATACAATATGCGTGGACCGAACTTTGCGATAGTGAGCGCCTGCGCCTCGGGAGCGCACGCCATAGGGGAGTCGTTCCATATGATTCGGTCCGGGCGCGCCGATGTGATGATTACCGGTGGTTCGGAGGCGCCGGTTCATCCGCTTGCTTTTGCCGGATTTGGAAATGCGAGGGCTCTCAGCACCCGCAACGATGACCCCGAACACGCCTCCCGCCCCTTTGACCGCGATAGGGATGGGTTCGTCGTCGCTGAGGGCGCGGGGATTGTGGTTTTGGAGGAACTTGAATCTGCCAAACGGCGCGGCGCACCGATTTTAGCCGAGGTGGTGGGATACAGCGCCACCGGCGATGCGTATCACATCACGGCGCCTCATCCCGATGCGGTGGGCGCAATCGCCGCGATGGAAAACGCCCTCGCCGACGCAGAACTTTCCCCCGAACAGGTGGATTATATCAACACCCACGGGACATCAACCCCCGCCGGGGATACCGCCGAGGCGCGCGCCATCAAAGCCCTTTTCGGCACAGGGGAAAATTCGCCCATCATAAATTCCACAAAGTCTATGACGGGGCATATGCTTGGAGCGGCAGGCGGCGCAGAGTTGGTCGCCACAGTGATGACCCTTATCACCGGCTGGGTGCATCCCTCAATCAACATTGAGAACCTTGACCCCGAGGCGGAGGGGCTCAACATCGCCCGCGAGAAAATAAAAGTTGACCCGAAAGTGGCTATCTCAAATTCCTTCGGCTTCGGCGGGCACAACGCCACCATTGTGGTGAAAAAATACGAGGAGTAAAGCCGGCTGGGCACTCATCGCGATTCGGATTGTGAAGGCGCTTTTGATGGTCTTGGATAGATTGTGGAGGCGCTCCCTTGATGGGGGCGCTTTTTGTTGGGGCGGATTTTCACATTGGATGAGCAGTTCTCTCCGAAGAGTTCACATTGGCGAGGTTTTTCCCCGGGAATTTTCTGGTGGGTGCGCCGCTGGACTCCCTTAGGGGAGGTCATCGCAGACTGTATCGCTTCATTTTTTCCAGCGCGCTGCGGGCTTTCATCCGGACGAACTCGGAGTTGTCCCACAGGGCGCGTTTGAGCATATTCGCCGCGTGCCAGTTCCCGCGGAAATATCCCAGTGCCTCGCACGCAAACCCACGGACAAAGTAATTCTGGTCCTGAAGAAGTTTTCCTATCACCGCCAGCGCGGAATCGGAACGGACCGCGCCGATAAGGGAAATTATGTGGTATTTCTCCGGCGGTTGAGCGGAATCCAGACGGGCAAGTGCCAGAGACAAAAGCGTGTCGGTGTCAATTTTGGCGAGGGCGCGTTCGGCGGTGTAGCGCACGCCGTAGGAGGAATCCGCCAGAAGTTCAAAAAGCGGCTTTATCGCCCGATGAGTCTCCAGTTTCATCAGCGAGAGGGCGGCATACCGCCTGACAGCCGGAACCGTGTCCTTGAGGGCATCAATCAGCACGGAGACAGCCGCCGAATCCTGAAAATTTCCGAGGGCATAGCAAGCCGAAGCCCTCAGCCCGGGGAACCCATACCTTGCGGCGACCATCAGCGCAGGCAGGGCGC
>JAMOPH010000187.1 GCA_027064665.1 bacterium
GCAGAAAAATTAAAAATACTTATTACTAATGATGAACTTCGTAAACAAATGGCTCGCAGGGGTTATGAATTCGCCCAGAAATTCACTCCAGATGCAGTAGCAAGGCAAACTTTGGAAATATATAAAAAGATTCTTGCTGAGCACCGATAATTCTCACAAAGACGCCGTGGCAGATAAGGTGGTGGGGATTTATAGGGAATTGATGGAATCGCAAAGTTAATGCGTCAACGATGATGCGGCGTTCAAGAGGGTCCTTGTGCGCTTGCAGATTGGCTCACACCACCTCCACCACCTTCCCGCCCTTCACATAGACTCTGCGCACCCGCTCGGAAATCCCGGTCAGAATCTCGTAATTTATCGTGTGCGCCCAGCGGGCGTGGTCATCAGCGGAGATGAACTGCTCCCCCTGCCTGCCGATTATCACCACCTCGTCGTCCGGGGCGACAGAATCATCCACCGAGACCATCGTGGTGTCCATACACACGCGCCCCACAATCGGGAACCGGCGCCCGCGAATCAGTACCTCGCCGCGGTTGGACAGTGCCCGCCGCAGTCCATCGCCGTAGCCCGCACGAATAACCGCCACCCGCTCGCGATACCGCGTTATGTATGTCCGCCCATAACTTATTGACCACCCCGGGTCAAACTCCCGCACCTGAACCACATAGGTCCTCAGCGACAAAATTGGCTCAACCCGCACCGACTTTTTCGCTTCCTCCGAGGGATACAGCCCGTAAGCCAGAATCCCCGGGCGCACCGCATTGCCCACGATCGGATGCCCCAAAATCCCCGCGGAATTTGATATGTGCACCAGATTGAACTTTATCCCGCCCCGGCGAAGTCCGTCCACTATCCGCTTAAACTTTTGTATCTGTCTGCGGGTGAACTCCACATCCGAGGGATCGGCGCTGTCCGCCGAGGGAAAATGCGAGAATATCCCCTCAATAACTATCCCGGGCAGTTTGCTGATTGCGATAATCTCGCCGACCGCGTCCTGCCAAAAAAAACCCGTGCGTCCCATACCGGTGTCAATTTCAATGTGCACGCGGATTTTTTTTCCTGCGCGAACTGCCTCAGCCGAAAGCGCCTCGGCAAACTGCCTACTGACCACATTCGGCGAAAGGTCGTGATACACAATTGACGGGATTTGCTCCAGCGTGGGCGGCGTCAGAAGGATAATTTCCTCGTCCTCAAATCCGGCATCCCGCAGTTGGACACCCTCAACCAGCGTGGCGACCCCGAACCTGCGCACCCCGTGAAGTTTCGCCTCGCGGCATATCGGCACCACACCGTGCCCGTAGGCATTCGCCTTGACCGCCAGAATTATCTCGCGCCCCTCTGCCTGCCGCGCAATCGCATCAAGGTTCCTGCCGAAGGCGTCAAGGTCAACCTCGCAAAAAGTCTCAAGAAAATGTCCCCGCGGGTCCTTCATCCCGGCAAAGATAACACCGCACCCGGGGACAATCAATCCTTTTTGCGGGGGCAACCCTTTTTGAAAAAAGGCTTTCCCCCGCACCCCCTTCCTAAAAACTTTGGGGTCGGCGTTCGGAAATCAAAGATTTCCGAACGCCGAAAAGTTTTTAGGGAAGGGCGTGAGGGAAAAACCGCTATGCCTTTTCCATAGCAATTTGGGATTCTCAAAATCCCAAAATTCTTTGGAAAGGGGCGCGGGGGAGAACCTTTCTTTTAAGAAAGGTTTCCCCCGCATTTCTTTAATTAACTCGCCGATTGCCCGGCATCTTCCAAACCCTCATCGGCACAATCAGATGGTGGAACCAGAAACAAAAAGAACCCTGACCGGCTTTCCCGCCCTCGCCGCGGGCTCGTCCCTAACTTCATCGGGGGGCGGACCCTCTGTTAGGGCGTCTCCGGGGATTCGGCGAATCACTCACGCCGCCCGTGCCTCTATTATTACACAAAAATCCCTCAAAGTCAATACCCCT
Organism: bacterium; assembly: GCA_027064665.1. Classification (GTDB taxonomy): domain Bacteria; phylum UBP14; class UBA6098; order B30-G16; family B30-G16; genus JAMOPH01. The sequence continues at coordinate 1,944 of JAMOPH010000187.1, forward strand.
GCCAAAAATTTCCCTTGTCCGACGCACATTTGTGAATAATTTTTCATCTATGAAAAGCGTGGGGATACTCATCGCCGGGATTGGATTTGAGGATGGCACCTCGGTGTGGGATGTCGCCTATGTGCTGCGGGAGATGGAGCGCAGGTCCATCAGACCTGTGCCGCTTGTGCCCAGAGAAAGTGTGGAGAAAAAAATCCCCGGGTCGCGAAGGAAAAAAGCCCCCATACGAGATTTCGCCGCAGAGGCAAAACTTATGGTCCGCGGGGATGTGTTTTTTATGGACGAATACGAACACCGGCGGTTGGATGCGGTCCTCGTCCCCGGGGGCAAGGGCGCAGTGAAAGTCCTCTCGTCAATAATGGTGGACGGCAGTGAGGCTGTGGTTCTTCCCGAGGTCAAGGAAATCATCGCCGGGGCATACGCCCGCAAAAAACCCCTTATAGGACTGGGCTACGGCAGTGCACTCATCGCCTTCGTCCTGCGGAGTGTGGCTAACCCGATTGTCACCGTGGGCGACGATATGGAGATGGTAGAACTTCTCAAAAAAATCGGCGGCGACGCCCTCAAAGTCCAGCCCCACGAGGTAATCTACGACGAGGAGAACAACATCTTCACCACCCCCGGGACAAGTCCACGCCAGAGTCTGTATCGGGCATCGCTGGGGATTGAACGCCTCATTGAGGAAATCGCCGAACCCCAACTGAAATCAGCAAGTTCAACATAAAAAAGGAGTTTTAAGATGCGTGAGATTGATGTCAGCCAGATTACCGAGGCGGTGGCAAAACTTTGTATGGATTCCAACTACTATATCCCCGAGGATGTCCGCCAGAGGATTATTGAGATGAGAGAGAAAGAGGAATCGCCGGTGGCGAAGGCAATTCTGGATCAGATTCTCAAAAACCACGAGGTCGCTGCCGAGGAGAAGATGCCGATATGTCAGGACACGGGATTTGCGGTGGTGTATGTGGAAATCGGGCAGGATGTGCGGATTGTCGGCGGCGATATCAAAGAGGCGATAAGCAAGGGCGTGGCGAAGGGCTACACCGAGGGATACCTGCGGAAATCAATTCTTTTGGACCCGCTCAAGCGCCAGCCCAACAGCGGCGACAACACCCCGCCGGTGATATGGTTTGACATCGTGCCGGGGGACAAACTCAAAATCACGGTTGCTCCCAAGGGCGGCGGAAGTGAGAATATGAGCCGCACAAAAATGCTTCGCCCCTCCGACGGCGTTGAGGGATTCAAAAAGTTCGTGATTGAATCGGTGGTCAGCGCCGGCGGAAACCCCTGCCCACCGGTGATTGTGGGCGTCGGTGTTGGCGGAACCTTTGAAAAATGTGCCTGGCTTGCCAAAAAAGCACTTCTGCGCAAAATCGGCGAGCGCAACCCCGACCCATTCTACGCCGAACTGGAAATGGAAATCCTTGAGGAAATCAACAAAAGCGGCGTCGGTCCTATGGGGTTAGGCGGAAGAACCACCGCCCTTGAGGTGTTCATAGAGCAGTTCCCTCTGCACATTGCCACATTCCCGGCGGCGGTTAATCTCAACTGCCACGCCGCCCGCCACAAGGAAATCGTGCTGTAATCAGAACCAAAAATATGCCAGCCCCGGCTAAAAAACATAGATGGCTTAACTATTATATGTTCTTTGTGGCATTTCTGGCGCTGTTCACACTGGTTATAAAGCCGGGGCTGGGGCTGGGTCCCCGCTGGAATCCGGTGTGGCTTGCGCTGGATATCCTCGTTATGGGTTCGTTCATCGCCAGCGTGATTCTGCGGTTTGTGTGGGCGCCAGACAAACGAGCGTTTCTCTCCCGAAACAAGTTTGAACTGATTATACTATTTTTGTTCCTGTCGCAGTTTCTGATAATGCTTCTGTTCATCAATCAGCCGGGGGTTCGGCAGGCGATACAGACTCTGGGAATCACCTCGCTGACGAAACTTTACATCATCTTTGCCCAGGCCTTTATTTTCCTTGAACTTTTGGGGCAGTTGGGGAAAATCAACGCCCGGATTGCCTCAATACCTCTGCCGCCGCCGCTGGTGTTTATGGGAAGTTTTCTGATAGTGATTCTTGGGGGGACTTTCCTTCTGCTTCTGCCCGGCGCCACACACCGGGGAATAAAGTTTGTTGACGCCCTGTTCACCTCAACCTCGGCTACCTGCGTCACCGGGCTGGTGGTGGTGCCCACCGGGTCGTTCTTCACAAAATACGGGCACAATGTGATTCTTGCCCTCATACAAATTGGCGGGCTGGGGCTGATGACCTTTGCGACTTTTTCCGCGCTCATCCTGCGGGGCGAAATCGGTATCAAAGAGCACATCCTGTTCGGCGATTTTCTCAACATCAATGTTCTGGGGAAGATAAAGTCAATTGTCGGCGCAATTATCGGATTCACGGCGTTTTTTGAGATAATCGGCACAGTGCTTTTGTATCTTGCCACCGGGAATTACAACAACCTCACCGATGGCAGGCTGTATTTTTCGCTTTTTCACTCGGTCAGTGCGTTCTGCAATGCGGGCTTTTCGCTGTGGGACGAAAACCTTATGCCGTTTGCGAGGAACACCCTCGGCTCTTTGACCGTTATGACGCTGATTGTGTTCGGCGGGATAGGTTTTGTGGTTCTGGCGGATTTCTGGGGATATATCAAAAAGCCGTTTCGCAAAAAGCGGCTTTCGGTGCCGCACTTTTCGCTTCACACAAAAATTGTGATATGGACCACTGCGGCGCTGATAGTTGTGGGGGCGATTGTGTTCTATCTTTTAGAGGCGCACGGGGTTTTAGCCTCTTTGCCGACAGGATTTAGGGTTCTGGCAGCGTTTTTCCAGTCAATCACACCCAGAACCGCCGGGTTCAACACGGTGGACATCAGCGCACTTTCGCCGGCGACTCTGTTTTTCCTTATGATACTTATGTTCATCGGGGCATCGCCGGGCTCCACCGGCGGCGGAATAAAAACTACTACCTTTGCGGTTCTGGTTCTGACGATAGTGTCCCGGCTTGCCGGCAGGGATAAAATCCACATATCAGGGCGCTCGGTCCCCATTATGGTTGTCCGGGCGGCGAGTATGGTGCTGTTTCTGGGGCTGTGTGTCGTGGCGGCGGGCACACTTTTACTCCTGATTTTCGAGCCGGACATACCGTTTATGAAACTTCTGTTTGAGGAGGTTTCCGCCTTCGGCACGGTGGGGCTTTCCACCGGGATAACCCCGCAACTTTCCACACCGTCAAAAATTGTTATAATAATAACGATGTTTCTGGGCAGGATAGGTCCGCTGACATTTCTGACTGCCGTGCTTTACCGCCGGCAGAAAAGCAGGATTGACTATCCGCCGGAGGATGTTATGATTGGATAAGGGGGCGGTATGAGATATCTGATATTCGGCGCAGGACTTTTCGGGAAAAGTCTGGCGAGGCGGCTGACAGAGTTGGGCGCACAGGTCTATGTGGTTGACCACAACGAGGCGGCAGTGGAGGAAATCAAAGACTCCGTCGCCGGTGCGATTGTGGGTGAGTCCACAGAACGGGAGATTGTCACACAGATTGTGGAGAAGGTCAAGCCCGATGTGGGTGCGGTGTGCTTCGGCGAAAATTTTGACGCCACCCTGCTCGCCACAATATATCTCAAGGAACTGGGGATACAGCACATAATTGCGAGGGCATCAAATCATCTGCAAAGGCAAATTCTTTATAAGTTGGGGGTTGAGCGTGTGGTTCTGCCCGAGGTTATGATGGGCGAACGCACCGGGGAACACATAATCTTGGGGGAAAGTGAGTTCCTTCCGTTAGATGCCGATAATGCTGTCGCCCGGGTGCGTGTGCCGGAAAAATTGGAGTCGCAACCGCCGGACGCAATCCCGCTGAAAAAATACTCCCTCACACTGCTTTTCGTCCACCGGATGTATCTGCGGGGCAAGGTGTTCAAGATAATCTTCCCCCCCGAACTTGACGAGATTACCGGCGGGGACAATCTGGTCGTCCTCGGCAACCCCGGTAAAATTGCGGAATTCGTCAAAAAACTCCACACAGGAAAGAGGGAAGAAAAGGAATGATCTTTTGCGGGGGAAACCTTTCTTAAAAGAAAGGTTCTCCCCCGTGCCCCTTTCCAAAGAATTTTGGGATTTTTGCGGCGGACTAAATCAGAGATTTACTCCGCCGCGGGATAAATCCCAAATTACTATGAAAAGGCATAGCGGTTTTTCCCTCACTCTCTTTCTAAAAACTTTTCGGCGCTTGAAAATCTGTGATTTTCAAGCGCCGACCTCAAAGTTTTTAGGAAGGGAGTGCGGGGGAAAGCCCTTTTTTCAAAAAGGGTTGCCCCCGCGGAAAGAGAAATTTTCCTTTGCAATCTCGTCGGAGAGACTTTGTTTATACTCAACTCCACAAAAGAGGGGGCAGATGGACGCGAAAAACAACCCCACCGGGCAGGATTTAAGGAAAGGCTACAAAGGCGCGGCGGAGTCAATTCTTCGGGAATATGGAATCCGTGTGTGGTCGGAGACGGAGATTATCACGAAAACCGGCAAATTCCGGGGGATAGTTCTTCCCCGCGCGGAGAACACCGATGACCGCCACATAGTCCTCAAACTGCCCAACGGATACAACATCGGCATCACTGTGGACGACATAGTCCAGATGAAAGAGATTGGCTACAGGCAGGCGCATTACAAAATCCCGGAGAAGGAGTTTCCCTATGACCCATCCAAGCCGAATGTGAGGCTTTTAGGCACCGGCGGGACAATTGCCTCGCGCCTTGACTACCGTACCGGTGCGGTTATCCCGGCGTTTTCCCCGGGAGAACTTTACGGCGCGGTGCCCGAACTTGCCGAAATCGCCAACATTGAGACGGAAAAATTGTTTGCTGTCTTCTCGGAGAATATGGGACCGGAGCAGTATATCACCCTTGCGAAAGCCGCCGCGAAACACATTGAGGAGGGCGTTGATGGAATCGTAGTTGGGCACGGGACAGATACGATGCATCACACCGCCGCCGCGCTGACATATATGCTTCAGGACCTGCCGGTCCCTGTGGTTTTGGTAGGTTCACAGAGGAGTTCCGACAGACCCTCGTCCGATGCCGCTTTCAACCTTCTCAACGCAACCTACACCGCCGCCCGGGGCGATATCGCCGAGGTTATGGTCTGTATGTTCGGTCCCACATCGGATCTGTATGACCTGCTTCATCAGGGAACGCGGGTCAGGAAGATGCACTCGTCGTATCGGTCAACATTCCGCACGCTGGGGGACACCCCGCTGGCGATGGTCAACTGGCGCAAAGGAATTACGCCAATCAAAAAGGACTACCGCCGCAGGGATAAAAGCCGCAAAGTCAAATTGGACGCAGTTTTTGACGACAGGGTCTCGCTGGTCTATTACTACCCCGCGATGAAGCCGGACATTATCTACTCGCTGATTGAGAATGGATACAAGGGGATAGTGATTGCCGGCACCGGGCTGGGTCATGTGAACAAACCGCTGTATCCCGCCATCAAGCGGGCAATTAATGAGGGCGTCCACATATTTATGACCGTGCAGACCCTGTGGGGCTATGCCCAGATGTATGTCTACGACACGGGCAGAGACCTGATGTCCCTCGGCGTGGTGCCGTTAGGGAATATGCTTCCCGAGGTGGCATACATAAAATTAGGCTGGGTTCTGGGACACACCCACAAGCGCGAGGAAGTCATCAAGATGATGACCACGCCCATCGCGCGCGATATCACCGAGCGGGAGCCATATAACGGATATCTGGTCTATCAGGGGGGACTTCCCGAGGTGCAGAGGTTTTTGAAGGAATACCTGCGGTGAATAACCTGTGGAAATATGTGTTGATGGAAAAGGGCGGGATGTTGACAATTGTTGACAACAGAGTTTTCTCAACAGGGCGCCGAATTTATCAAAGGGAAATCAACAGAGTTTTCAACAGGGTTTCGCTCTGGCGCGCAACAACTTAGAGCGTTCCCAACAGTATTAACAGACTAAGTATAAGCAGTTGTTTTTCACATATAAAAACTATAAAAACGAAAATAACAACAGGAGGTTTCCCAGATGGCTGAACCCAAAATTGTGGAATGCGTGCCCAATTTCTCTGAGGGCAGAGATATGAAGGTTATTGAGCAGATTGCCGATGCGATAAAGTCAGTGGAGGGGGTTGAACTCAAGGACATTGACCCGGGCGCGGCGACAAACCGCACGGTGTTCACATTTATCGGCGAGCCCGATGCCGTGGTTGAGGCGGCGTTCAGGGCAATCAAAAAAGCCGCCGAACTGATTGATATGCGCAAGCACAAGGGCGCACATCCAAGAATCGGCGCCACCGATGTCTGCCCGTTCGTGCCAGTCTCCGGCGTCACTATGGACGACTGCGTGGAACTGGCGAAAAAACTGGGCAAGCGCGTCGGAGAGGAATTGGGTATCCCGGTCTATCTCTATGAATACGCCGCCACCTCGCCGGAAAGACGCAATCTCGCCTACATCCGCAGAGGAGAGTATGAGGCGCTTCCGGAAAAACTCAAGGAACTCCCGCCCGATTTCGGTCCCTCGGAGTTCAATGAGTGGATTGCCAAAACCGGTGCCACAGTTATCGGCGCCCGCGAATTTCTAATTGCCTACAACATCAACCTCAACACCACCGAAAAACAATACGCCACCGATATCGCCTTTGAACTCCGCGAAAAAGGACGCTCTGCCCGGAGAGGAAACATAAAGCCGTTCTACTTCCGCGGGGAGATAATTCGCTACGGGAAAAACCACTATCCCTGCGGCAACTGCAATTTCGTCGCGAAGACCCTTGATGAACTTGAGGAACACACCCGGAGCGCGCACGGGTATTCCATCAAGGAACTTCTTCTGTTGAACAACTACGACCTGAACAATCTTGAGGGCAAGGCGGTCAAAAAACCCGGGATGTTCAAGCACTGCAAGGCAATCGGCTGGTATGTGGACGACTACGGAATTGCGCAGATTTCAATAAACCTGACCAACTACAAGGTCACCCCGCCACACGCGGTCTTAGAGGCGGCGCGCGAACTGGCAAAGGAGCGCGGTCTGGTGGTCACCGGAAGCGAGATTGTCGGTCTGGTGCCGTTCCCGGCGATGATTCAGGCGGGCAAATTCTACCTGCGCCAGCAGGACAAATCCACCGGAATCCCGGTCAGGGACATCATTCACATCGCCATCCGCTCGCTGGGGCTTGAGGATGTCGCCAAATTTGACCCCGAGGAGAAAATCATCGGCTTGCCGAAAATCCCCGAGGATGCCCTCGTCCGTATGGAGACGGTTGATTTTGTTGATGAGGTCTCGCGGGAATCCCCCGCTCCTGGCGGCGGTTCTGTTGCGGCGCTGGCGGGTTCATTGGGTGCGGCGCTGGCGTCAATGGTCGCAAATCTGACTGCAAACAAGCACTCCCGCGGCGAATTCAAGGACAGGCTCATCTCCATCGCCGAGAAGGCGCAGGAGGTCAAGGACGCTCTCATCCGCGCGGTGGACGAGGACACTCAGGCGTTCAACGACTACCTTGAAGCGCTCAGGATGCCCAAAGGCACCCCCGAGGAGCGCAAAGCCCGAGAGGAGGCGATTCAGGCGGGGCTGAAAAAGGCTGTTCGGGTGCCGCTGCGCACGGCGGAACTGTCTATGGAAGCCCTCAAATTAGCCGCGGAAATCGCTGAAATCGGCAACAAAGCCTCGGTGTCCGATGCCGGCGTCGGCGCACAGATTGCTCTCACCGGTGTCATCGGCGGGGTCCTCAATGTCCTCATCAACCTCAAGGACATCAAGGACAGGGAGTTCGTTGAGGATATGAAGCGCCGCTGCGCAGAACTTGAGAGCGAAGCGAAGATGCTTGCAGAGCGGGTGCTCGCAAAGGTGAAGTTCACCATCGCAGAGGCGGAAAGATGAATAAGTTGAACAGAGCAGTATTCATCCCTCTTCTGGCGGTGCTGATTTTTGGCGGATGCGAAAAGACCGTCAACCAGACCGAAACCATCGCCCCACCGGTTGAGGTTTACGGAAGAATTTTGACCAACAATGGATATCCCGAGGGAACCGGCGCGATCTATTTGACCATCTACAACATCCTCGGGATAGCGGAGGTTACGGTCAATGACCGGCAGGCGGAGACGGGACCGGATTCGTATCATCTGAGTTTCCCGGCGCTTGATGCGGGAGATACCATCCGCCTATCCGTGAGAGCAGTGAACGCCCTCGGCGACAGCGTCTTCGGATACTACGAAACAGTCGCTCCACAGCGTCCCGAAATCTACGGCGCAGTTGACGATACCATAACCATAAACTCACCCGATTCCCTCACTATTCACTGGTCGGAGGTGGAGGAAGCCAACAAATACGCCGTCCATCTGCACCTGTATTACTCCTGGACTGTCGGGGACTACGACCTTGAAAGTTATTCGGTTTATATTGACACGGTGGTGGCGGAAAATTACCTGACAATACCCCGCGAGACCCTGTTCCCTGACCCGCCGGTGTTTGAGAAAATTGACTATTGCTCCGGCTATGTGGTCGTTGTGGCTTTGTGCGGGGAAACAGAACCGGGCGATTCCTCAAGTTTTTCCGGAGATATGGTGGGATATATAGAGGTTGAGGTTGAATCACCGGAGTGTTATCTGAAAATCGCCGGCGCTTCCCCAATAAAGTTGTGGGGTATCACATCATATCGTAGGGGTCAACATCAATTTTGAGTTTGACGCCCTTGAAATTTGCCCTTGCGAGTTGATGCAGAAACGGGAGAAGCGCCCGGATATCCTTGGATTTGACTATCAGATGCCAGCGATATTCGCGCTTGAGTCTGCCCAGCGGCGGCTTTGTGGGCGAAAGGACTTTTATCCCCTCAATTCCGGCGGACAGAAGCAACCGATATATTTTCCTGACCGCCTCTTCGGCGGCGGTGGAGTCCTCGCTGGAGGCTAATATCCTCACTATGCGGGAGAAAGGCGGGTATCCCAGCACCTGCCGGCGGGCGAGAGTGTGCTTGAAAAAGTTCTCATAATCGTGTCTGATTGCGAACTGGACTGCCGGCTCATCGGGGTGGCGCGTCTGAATTATGACCAGCCCGGGCTTTTCGCCCCGTCCCGCGCGACCTGCCACCTGCGACAGAAGTTGAAATGTCTTTTCCCCGGCGCGGAAATCCGGTATCGCCATCCCGACATCGGCGTCAACCACCACCACAAGCGTGACATCGGGGAAATCGTGCCCCTTGGCTATCATCTGCGTGCCAACAAGCACCGCCCCCGGCGTGGACGAGAATTTCTCCAATATCGCGGTCAAAGACCCCTTCCGGCTGACCGCATCGGAGTCAATCCTTATGACTTTTTCCCGCGGGACGAAGTCATACAGCATAAGTTCAATTTTCTGCGTGCCCTTGCCGCGGTGCTTGAAATTCTCCGAGTTGCAGTTGGGACATCTGTCCGGGGCGGGTGTGACATAGTCGCACCAGTGGCACTTGAGTTCATCCCCGACACGGTGATATGTCAGTGTGACATCACAGTTCGGGCACCGGGGAACATACCCACAATCGGGGCAAATCAAACTGGTGGAGTATCCTCGGCGGTTGAGAAGTAAAATCGTCTGCTCGCCCCTTTCTGCCCGCTTGAGGATTTCGTTTTTGGCGATGGGGGTGAAAATTCTCTCCCGCGGACGCACCTTTTTGAGGTCCACCACCTTGACCTCGGGAAGTTTTGCCCCGGGCACGCGCTCGGTCATCTTAATCAGGCGGTATTTTCCCGTGACGGCGTTGTAGTAACTTTCCATAGACGGTGTGGCAGAACCCAGAATCACTAAGGCGTTTTCGTATTTCCCGCGGACAACCGCCAAATCGCGGGCGTTGTAGTAGGGAACCTGCCCCTGCTTGTAGGAGTTCTCGTGTTCCTCGTCAACCACAATCAGCCCGAGGTCTCCGATTGGTGCGAAAATAGCCGACCTTGCGCCCAGCACGATTTTGAGTTCCCCGCGCTTTATCCTGCGCCAGGTGTCGTATCTTTCGCCGGGGGAGAGGTAACTGTGCAGAACCGCGACCTCCTCGCCGAAATACTCCCGCAGAACGCCCCACATCTGTGGGGTGAGCGCAACCTCCGGCACCAGAACCAGCACCCCTTTCCCCATAGTGCGCACCATTTTCGCCGCCTCAAGATACACCAGCGTTTTCCCGCTCCCGGTGACGCCGTATATCAGGATTGGTTTCGTCTCGCCGGCAGAAAGCGCCGATTTGATTTCCTTCAGTGCCCTCTCCTGCGATGGCGTGAGTTCTTTTACCTCCGAGCGGGGCGTCAGCCAGCCGGTGGCACTGCGGAAAACCTCCTGCTTTGTAATTTTGACAAATCCCTTTTCCGCCAGCGCGCGGAACGAACCGGCGCCGAACAGTTTCCGCAGAAATGTCGCGCGTGTGGGACCGTTGGCGGCGAGATACCGCAGAATTCCCGCCTGATTCGGCGCCCGGGATTCAAGCGAATCTATCGTCTCGGCGTCAATGTCGGGGGCGAGAGCGGCGACCTCCACGGTTTTTGGCATCGCCCGCTGACGGTATTCGTATCTCCTGCCCACCAGACCGTTTCGCTCCAGTTGGCGGATGTGATACATCACTCCGCGCCCGAGTTTGTTGACGATTTCCTTCAACTCCACCGGACCCTCGCGCAGAAGGTTGAGGATTTTCTGCTGGGTGGGATGAAGTCTGTCGTAGTAGTCCGGGATGCGCACCAAAAACAGGATTTGCTTTGTGTTCATTCCGGCGCCAAGCGGCAGGGCGGCGGAAATCGCCATCCCCGGCGGAGCGACATAATACTGCGCCACAAACCGGCAGAGTTTGAGAATCTGCGGCGTCAGAAGCGGCTCGTCGTCGGGGAAATCGGCGATGGGCTTGATGGTCTCCGGGTCAATGTCGGGCTCGGCGAGGATATCAACCACAAAGCCCGTGGCTAATCGCCTGCCCAGAGGGACCATCACGCGCCATCCCGCAGACACCACATCCGCGAATTCCGGCGGGACGCCGTAGGTCAGAAGGTCGTATATCGGCGCGTCAACCGCCACCTTGGCGTATTTCGGAAATTCTTTGCCCATCGGACTTAAAATTATTAAATTCCCGCAGAATTGAAACAGGTTTGCAAATTTTTCTGGCAAATTGTGTTCCGGGAGGGCAGGAATT
>JAMOPH010000188.1 GCA_027064665.1 bacterium
ATGGTCTCCTTTTAGCCACACATATGTCTGGGACCTGGCGACATTCAGAATTTACAATCTTGATGACGGATACAACGACTGGGCTACATCTATAGCGAGAATGCCCTGCGGAGATTTCCTGATATCTGGCACAAAGCATTTTAGAACTTGGCTGGCGAGAATTAAGTCCGATGGTTCAATTGTGTGGGAGAACGATTCATTGTATCTCGGAGTCCTTACTAATATATTTGATATAGATGTTGTTGATGATAATCATTATCTGCTCACGGGTCAAAGAGTCGACAGACCTGCTCTGGCTTGTGTTGACAGCATTGGCGAGGTGCTATGGGAAAAAGTGTATGATTTTCTTCCCCCGGACTCTATACTCGCAGTGGACTCTGAAGCGGTTGCTCTTTTCCATTCCCTTACTATTGCCCCCGATGGTGGATTTGCTATGGTGGGACACTATGGCATTATGAGCCCCATCTGGTTTGAACTCGCCTTTGTTATGAAAACCGACAGTCTTGGCAATCCGGAATGGGTCGTTGATTTACCATTAGACACTGTGGACGGACGAATTGGTTCTCCCGATTTCAGAAGTATAGTTGCCACCCCCGACGGCGGATATATGCTCACCGGCAGTAAAACCTGCACCCGCAGAATTGCAAAGGTGGATTCTGAAGGGCGTTATTATTCCTCTGTCGGGGAAACGACCGGTGAGTCTAAACCAGAAGCCCTTGTTCTGACCATCACCCCAAATCCTTTCAATTCCCGATGCGAAATCCGAACCAATTACTCTGGAAGGATAGATATAGTGGATCTGACGGGCAAAGTTGTAAAATCCTTTGCCCCTGCCGGGGACGGCATCAGGGTGAGAACGCTGCTCTGGCGCCCGGATAGAAAAATCTCCTCCGGAGTGTATCTGGTCAAACTGCCCGGGGTTGAGAGGGAAATCTTTTACATAAAGTAATTATCCGAGGAGTTCAAAATCCCTGTAGTCAAACCCCGGCACCACAACCGTGGAGACCAGTGAAAATCCGTGCTTGTTCTCCGCCATTTTCGCACTCTGGACAGTCCCCGCGGGGATTATCACCTGCGGCGTCTCGCCCCTGTCTATACTGTTTCCCAGAATTTTTGTCACCTTTTTTCCGTCGGGGTATTCCAGCGTCAGTTCTGCCGGGTCGCCCAGATGAAAAAACCACATTTCATCCGAACCCAGCCGATGCGGCGCAGAATTCGTTTCCGGCGTCAGAAGATAATATATCACCGTGAATAGCGAGCGTTTCCCCTCATATCCGGGGCGAATCTGCGAGGGGTCAATATATACGCTGTGGCGAAAAGTTTCTCTAAAGTATCCGCCCTCCGGCTCAAGGGGCACAAGTCCAAGTTTTTCTATAATTTCTTCTGCGGTCATATCGTTCTCCTTTGCATAGCAATTAAAAACAGGCGCCCTAAAATCCGGGACGCCTGCGTTTTTTCCGTCAGGTTCGCCGTTTCCCCCTTACGGCATATGGTATCTGGCAACCACCATCACCTTGATTCTGACCTCGCCGTAAATAGAGGTGCTTGACGGCGCCCTGAACTGCAGCCACATATAGTCGTATTGATTTTCCGGCGGATACGGCGGCGGAAGCATATTGTATCCACCGGGACCGAACCTCTCCGGTGTCGCCCAGTCAACCGTCATCTTCACATAGTCCTCAACGGGCCAGAATGTCACAGGCGGCGTGTTGTTGTCGGTGAATTCGCACAGGAGAACGAAGTTGTCCGGTCCCTGATAGAATCCTGCGAACCAGCCGCTCGGCACTGTCTCGGCGACCTTGAGCCCAAGGTCTATCGGCACATTGCCCGCATTGACCACCTTCACAGAATCGGAGACATCCATTGTTCTTGTCTCGCACGGGTCAAGAGTGTCAAGGTCCCAGTTGTACAGATACGAATCTGGGCGCTGCGGCTCAAAGTATATCGCCAGAATTGCCATACTCGCATCGTAGAACGCCGTCTCCTGCACCGCAGACTCAATCGGTCCTATGGTGTGCACCAGGTCTCCGCCGTCGCTCCAGTGGTTGAACCGATACAGAGAATCCCCTGTCGTGCCCGGAACATCAAGGATGTCAAACTCCGACACTCCGATGGTGACATTTTCCCCGCCGTAACTCCAGAAGTTATACTGCCACTCCCCATAAACCGTGTCAGTGTCGGTGGGCGTGAAGAACAGGAAATATCCCAGGGTCTCCGGCGGCTGCTTGATGAGAGTTATTCTCCATTTGGAATCGTAATACGCCACGAACGACCCCGGACCTATCATAGTGTCAATTGCGAAGTAGGTGTCCTCGGTGCTGTCGGAGATGAAGACAGAATCGGAGCGGGTGTAGCGGTATGTCCAGTGGTTGAAGAAGTATCTTGCCGAATCGGCCGATGCGGGGAACGAGTCCTGCGGGCTTGCCTCAAAGGTGTGCGGGAATCCCGGCAGCCACCAGAACCGCAGTGCCCTGCTGCAGCCTGTTGTGGCGCTGTCGGCGCA
>JAMOPH010000189.1 GCA_027064665.1 bacterium
GAGTTTTTTGAAATTCGGCGAGGGCTGTCCGCTGACTATAACCTGCCTGTCCTCAAGGACCTTTGCGGCGGCGGTAAGTTTTTCCTCGCTCCCGTGCCCCTGCTCGTCTAATTTCTTGATCGGGTTTTCCTTACTGCCCTCAAACACGCTCTCGCCCGTGGCGGTGTCTATTGTATAAAACAGCAGGGTATCTGAATCGCCAAAGTGCGAATCAGCAATATGCCCCTGTGTCTGGGCTATTGCCACCGTTATTTTCATAGTTTTCCTTTCCTCAAATTTCTATTGGCACCTGCTCCGGATGTTCCCGGGCAATTCTTTTGAGTTCTTTTCTGATTTTTGCCCGGGCAACCTCATCAATTCGGTCTATGAACAAAATTCCGCTGAGGTGGTCAATTTCGTGGTATGCCACCCGTGCATCCATCATCTCAAGGCGCCTGTCCTCAACTTTTTTGGTATCGTCAAACCACGCCCGCACCACAATCCACGCCGGACGGGGAACCTCAAAATAAAGCCCCGGGAACGAGAGACATCCCTCCTCCCGCCATAGGATTTCTGTGGACTGGGCGAGGATTTTCGGGTTGACCACGCCAATCAGTTTGTAATCGCCGATATCGCCCTTTTCGCCTCTGCGAATTTTCCGCCCCACCACGGCGACGGGCAAAACAAGTCCAACCTGCTGCGCCGCCAAACCAATGCCGTCGTATTCAAGACACACCCGCTTCATACGGCGGAGCAGGTTAAGGATCTCCTCCGGTGGGGCGCCGTCCTTGAGTTGAATCGGCGCCGATTTCTCCCTCAGCGTGGGATGGGGATAATATGTGAACTTGAGATTATACATCATCCCTCAAGTTTCTGCGACACATAGCCCTTGCTGACCTCAATTTTTGTGCCCTCCCCGGTCTTTATGACGACTTTTTCGTCATCCACGCCGACTACTGTGCCTATTATCCCGCCGGCGGTCACTATTTTATCGCCCTTTTTGAGAGACTTCAGCATCTCCATATGCTTTTTCTGCCGCTTTGACTGGGGAAGAATTATGAAAACATAGAAGACCACAAGCAGCAAAATCAGCGGAATCAAACTCGCCCATGGATTCCCCTGCTGTCCCTGTTGTCCCTGCTGCTGCGTAGCCATCGCCAGAATGCCAACCATATACCCTCCTGGATAATTTTAATTGCAATTTAACTCAATCGCCCCACAGGCGCAATGATTTTATCGCTCTCCGATTTTTCTTTCCCCCCTTGACAATCTCCCCAAATTTTACAAGTTCAAAATTATGTTCATAGACCGGGTGAAAATATATGTGAAAGCAGGGGACGGCGGCGATGGCTGCGTGGCGTTTCTGCGGGAGAAGTATCGTCCCCGGGGCGGACCTGCCGGCGGCGACGGCGGCAGAGGCGGCGATGTGATTCTGCGGGTCAACCCCAAGATGCAGACGCTGATTGATTTCTACTACCGCAGGCACTACAAGGCGAAAAACGGTCGCCCCGGCGAGGGGAAAAACCGCGCCGGAAAGTCCGCCGAACCGCTTGTGATTGAGGTCCCGCCGGGAACTGTGGTCTACGATGCCGAGACCGGCGAGCAGATTGTTGACCTCACCGAGGGCGAGTTCGTCATCGCCCGCGGCGGCAGAGGGGGACGAGGAAACGCACGCTTTGCCACGCCCACAAATCAGGCGCCGGAATACGCCGAGCCCGGGAAACCCGGCGAGGAGCGATGGATTATCCTTGAACTGCGCCTTATCGCCGATGTGGGGCTTGTGGGATTTCCCAACGCCGGCAAATCTACGCTTCTGTCAAGGCTCACACGAGCGCACCCCAAAATCGCCGATTACCCGTTCACCACAAAATTCCCCAACCTCGGAATTTTAGAATATCCCGACAGACAAAGGCTCGTTCTGGCGGATATCCCCGGCATAATTGAGGGCGCACATCAGGGCAGAGGAATGGGGCTGGAATTTTTGCGCCACATATCAAGAACCCGGCTCCTTCTGTTTATGCTTGACATACTGGACGACCCCGAGGACGCCTTCCGTTACCTGCTTGAGGAACTTCGCCACTACGACGAGGAACTTGTCAAGCGTCCGAGAATCATCGCACTCAACAAAATTGACGCCGCTCCGCCGGAAATTCGGGAGAAGGACTGGCAGAGCGTTTTCCCCGGCGAGGAGATATTTCCAATCAGTGCCGTCACCGGCGAGGGACTTGTGGCGCTCACCAACCGAATGAGAAATATCCTTTTGGGATGACCATCGGGCAAAGCCGTTGCGCCACAGTTCAATGCATTATATATTGAACAAAACCAAACCGGGAGGTCGGCGATGCAGGCGGTGATAATGGCTGGTGGATTCGGCACGCGATTGCACCCGCTCACATACAAGCGCCCCAAACCTATGGTTCCTCTGGTGGGCAAGCCGATGATGGAGCACATCGTTAATCTTTTAGTGCGCAACGGATTCCGCGAGGCGATATCGCTTTTATACTACCACGGC